>DNJQ01000108.1 GCA_003497225.1 Bacillota bacterium
AAAGAAAACATCGTAAAATTTACTTAGTTTTCTTCCTTTCGAAACATATAATAAACTATTTTTACTAATTTGTCAACAATTAACTTATTAGAATTTTTTCCTTTGTAAGTTTTTTTTAATTAATGAAGAGAAAAAACAAAGCAAACTTGCCTCTTTCTTTACAATTTGTTTTTGAATTTGAGTATAGTATCCCTAAGGTACCACTTTAGTTATTTTTAACTATCATGACTTTTATTATTTTATTTTCAAAGATCACTTAATTTATGTCGATTTTAACTTTCTTATATTTTCTGGATGGTTATTTTGAATGTGTCCTTTTGCCATAGCCATCATTCCTATCATCATTAAATCAATCATTACAGTTGCTTTTTTAAGTCCTCTAACCTTATGATTTTCTAAATTAAAATCTCTATCAATTCTTCCATTGATTCTTTCTAGTGCTGTCCTTTTATTATATAACTTTTTCCATTTTTTACTATCTCTGGCTATTGGCGTAAATACTCTTTTATCATAACTAATATCTATACTATAAACTTTCTTTTGATATCCATATCTTAATGTGTTTTTTACCTTATCATATCCCATATACTTTAATGGTATTATCTCACCATCTTCATTTACGATACTTACTTTTCCATCATATGTATAAACAATATCTGTATTTTTATATTGTCTTGTTTCATCACCTTTCCAGTGTTTTCGAATATCTATAATTGGTTTTATTCCATTTTCTTCTAAGAATATAAGCATGTCTTCACTATCATATCCTTTGTCTGCTGATGCTGTATCTATTTTTTCAATCTTATCTTCTGGTAACATTTTAATATGTTTTTTGAATTGTTCTCTTTCTCCCTTTGATGCTTTTGTTACTGTATATTCTATTGGCAACTCATAATTTACATCTGCCAATAAATGATACCTATATCCAAAATATGTTTTTTTCTTTACCTTACTTTCTCCTGTTTTTGGATTTTTATAGTAATTTTCTTTTATAGTAAAATCTGCATCCATATCACATCTACCATCTGATTCATCTCCATTTTTATTTGGTGCCTTTGCAAGTGAAGAAAATATTTTTCCATCTTCCCCAACATCTTTTCCAAAATCCTTTAAGTTTTCATACATAAAATTTCTTAATTCATTGAAGCAGTCTTTTAACATTGGTTCTATCTTCTGTAAATTTTTTTGCATATTAGTAAATGCTTTGGGTGGCGGAACTAATTTATTTTTACCAAAATAATAATCATAATCATTGAATCCACATAATTTTCTTAAATCTCCATTTCTTGATAGCTCTCTTCTTAACTGTTCTACTGTTGAACATTCTAATAAAGGCATTATTAAAAATGAGTTCCAAACAGGAATTACAGGATAATCATTCCTTCCTTTCCCTCTTATTTCTATTAGCTTATTTACTATTTTTTCATCTGGAACATTCTCTATTAGTAGTTTGCATCTGTCTAAATCTCCTAAAATTTCAATTTCACTGTAATCAAATACAGAAATCTGTGGTATAATTTTCATAGATATTTCACCTCGTTATTTTTTATTTTTGGTTAACTATATTATAACATTTTTTAGGTGGAATATCTAATAAAACCCTTATTTTATAAGGGCTTTATCTATTTAGTGCGCTAATTTTTAATTTTAAATAAATCTAGAACAAAAAAGAACGTTTACCTTTATTTTTCGGTGCGTTCTATTTTTTTGTGTACTGTTTGTTTCCTTGTTTTATATACTTTTTATTAACAAAGGAATTTATTCTAAAATAAGTTACCTTCTAAGCTTTATATTTTCTATATACTTTTTCCACTTTCTCCAAAGAATCTAATTTAGTTCTACTAAACAAATCATAGATTGGAACATCATAACCATAAGTTCTAAGTAAATTTTCTATTTCAGTTACACAATTATAAATATCATTTTTTAAATAATTATTTACACTTAACGTACTTTCAAGCATTAAATGAACTGGTAAAGTTAAACAAACCATTTTCTTTAATGAAAGTTTATCTTTTATCTGTACTTCATCTGGCATATCAGTATATCTAGCACCTTCCAATCTCGCAATAATTCGCATCTCTTCCATTTTATTCCAATCAAAAGAAACCGGAGCTATTAGAGTAGGTTTAATTATCGAAATATTATCACGACTAAATCCTAAGGCCAGTGAGTTAGACATAAATACAGTATAACTATCATTCCCTTTATAAAAATTATCTCCATTAAAACAACCAGCATTTCTAAGTAAATTGTCATATAAACAGATATAGTCAAAACCAGAAAAACCCCCACGTGACGAATCCAAATCACCTTGTAACCTTCTAGAAAGTAGAGCTCCACTATCTAAAATCTTATCTAATTTCTTAATTGTTAATTCTTGATCATAATAATCTTTATTAACATTAATGCATGGTATAAATTATCCTTTTTCAGCATCAAAATCCCTCACTCAGTCACTTATTATAACAATAATCATCCCAAAAGAAAAGTAGATTAAAATCAATCTACTTTGAAATAACTTCACAAATTAATCTACTAATCTCTGTTGGATTTTCAATAGGAAGTCCTGCAATCATTCTTGCTTCGCTATAAAGTATCTCAGTATACTTATCAAACTCTTCCTTATCATTTTCATATAAATCTTTTAATTTCTCACTAATTGGATGTTTTTCATTTATCTCAAGTATTGTCTCAGCTTTAATTCCCATATCATTAGGCATTGCATCAAATACTTTTTGCATTTCAATTGAAACATCTCCTTTAGTAGTTAAGCATACTGGATGAGTCTTTAATTTATTGCTGAACTTAACTTCTTTTACTTCACCAATCTTCTCACACATAGCTTTTAATAAATCTGAATTATCTTTATTAACTTTCTCAGTTTCTTTTTTCTCTTCTTCACTTTCTAAATCTAAGTTACCATCACTTACATTAGTAAACTTCTTACCTTCATATTCTTGAATTGCCGTGATACAGAACTCATCTACATAATCAGTTAAATATAAAATATCATATTCTTTATCTTTTACTTGCTCTACTTGAGGAAGAACATTTATTTTTTCAATTGATGAACCACTTGCATAATAAATATTTTCTTGTCCATCTTTCATTTCACTAACATATTCTGCTAAAGTGATAAGTTTCTCATGTTTTGAAGAATAGAACATTACTAAGTCTTTTAACTTATCTTTATCAGCTCCATAATTATTATAAACTCCATATTTTAATTGAACACCAAATGTCTTAAAGAATGAAATATAATCTTCTCTCTCTTCCTTAAGCATTTTCTCTAACTCTTTACGAATTTTGCTCTCAATATTCTTCGCAATCAATTTTAAATTATTAGATTCTTGTAATAATTCACGAGAAATATTTAAAGATAAGTCTTCTGAATCAACTACACCTTTAACAAAGCTAAAGTAATCAGGTAATAATTCTCCACATTTTTCCATTATCATTACTCCATTAGAGTAAAGTGCTAACCCCTTTTCATAGTCTTGTGTATAAAAATCATATGGTGCATGACTAGGAATAAATAATAATGATTTATAAGAACACATTCCTTCGACTGAAGAACTAATCATTTTTAATGGCTTATCATAATCACTAAATTTATCCATGTAAAAATTTTCATAATCAGCTTCTTCTACATCACTCTTATTTTTCTTCCAAATAGGAACCATACTATTAAGAGTTTCTACTTCTTTAATATCTTCATACTCATGTTTTTCTTCATCTTTTAATTCATGATGAGTACATTCCATCTTAATTGGAAAACTAATATAATCAGAATATTTCTTAACCAAGTTCTTAATCTCATATTCATCCAAATATTTACAGTAATCATACTCATCACTATCTTCTTTGATATTTAAAACAATCTCCGTACCAACTTCATCCTTTGAAGCTTTCTTTATTGTATAACCATCTGCTCCTTCACTTTCCCAAACATAAGCTTCACTACTATCAATACTTTTTGATGTAACAGTAATCTTATCACTTACCATAAAAGCTGAATAAAACCCAACTCCAAATTGACCGATAATATCAATTTTTTCATCCTTAGTCATATTCTCTTTAAAAGCTAAACTACCACTTTTCGCAATAGTACCTAAATTAGCTTCTAATTCTTCTTTAGTCATACCACATCCATTATCACTAATAGTTAAAGTACGATTGTCCTTATCAAAACTAATATTAATTTCTAAATCTTCTTTGTTAACACTTACTTTATCATCAGTTAAACTTCTATAAT
>DNJQ01000150.1:0-2000 GCA_003497225.1 Bacillota bacterium
GTAATATTATATGGAATATTTCCCACGATAAAAGTATTCTCGTCAACATATGATAAATCAGCTTTTAAAAAATCCTCTTCCCTAAGATGAAAGTTTTTTTCGTTATATTCTTTCTTTAAAACTTTTATCATTTTGTTTTCAATTTCGTAACCTATGACATTAGAAAACTTATTAATTAGACCATATGTTAAGGTTCCTACGCCACAACCAATTTCTATAATTTTTTTAGATTGGATGTTATCAAATATTTTATATATGGCATCTATCTTTTCTTTATCAATTAAAAAGTTTTGACCGAAGCTAATTTTCGCCGATATATCGTGCTTTTTTAAAATCTCAACGACCCTATTATCTATCTTCATAAATTACATCCTCTACCTCTTCTTTATTAAGTCCTAAACAGTTTAAACGTAATAATAAATCTTTTAAAGATGTTGCATGAAATTTAAACTTATCCTCAAGTTTCTTTCATCTATCACTTGAATTAGGTCCAGTAAGATTTAATAAAACTAAATCATTAAAGCTTAGTTCCTCTTCCTCAACATTTTCTTCTAACTTAAGATATTCCTTTAAACAATCTTTAACTGAATCAAGCCTTGCTTCAGCTACCCCCACTTTTCCTTTTTTAACTGCCAAGTTCTTTTTAATTTCTATGCGATGAAGATTTTTCTTCTTTTCTTGATCAACGTGATTTTCTATATATTCAAAAATCTTTTTTCCACTTCCGTCAGGATCAAAAAATAAAACAACTTCACGCACAGCAAGAACTTCATTTATAAATATGGTTTCACGAGAAACCGAACCAAAACCATTAGTTTCAATTACATATTTACACCCTGACTTTTTTACTTTGTCACAATCTGTTTTTCCTTCAACTACGTATAAAAATCTTTTCATCATAGATTAAAAAACCTTCTAGCATTTAAGGTTGTAGCTTTTTCAATTTCAGAAAATTCTAATCCTAAAATCTCCGATAATTTTTCCGCAATAATTTTTATGCTCTTCGGTTCATTGATCTTTCCGCGGTATGGCGATGGGGAAAGATATGGGGCATCGGTTTCAAGTAAAAGATGTTTTAAAGGAACTTTTTTTACAACGTCAACTAATCTTTTAGCGTTATTAAAAGTTAAAACTCCACCGATACCAAACATAATATTTGGAATGTTTTTAATATATCTTTCAGCCATTTCAACTGAGCCAGAAAAACAGTGTAGATCTACTTTCATATTTTTTGCGTATTCATTTAAAATGACAAAGGTATCTTCATCAGCAGAACGAGAATGAACTACGATTGGTAACTGGTAGCGTTTAGCGAGCATGATCTCCGATATAAATACTTCTTTTTGAAGAATCTTCTCTTCTTCGCTAACTTCATAAAAGTAATCAAGTCCTATTTCTCCCACAGCTAAAACCGAATTAATATTTTCTGAGATATATGTTGAAAGTTTTTTAGCATCATATTCCTTACAAAATGAAGGATGGATTCCAAATACTGAATAACATATACCAGGAAATTCTTCCGTGAGTTTTTTTATTCTTTCTAATGACGCAAAATTATCTCCGGTATTTAATATAACTTTGACCGAATTTTGAAGTGCTCGAGAAATTACTTCTTTTCTATCTTCATATAACTTATCATCATTAACATGGGTGTGTGTATCAAATAACATAATCATTTACCTACGCAAAAAGAGGAGAAAACAACATCGTAGATTTCATTAGGATCATATTCTTCTCCTAATAATTCTTTTATATTGTGATGCGCCTCATTTAAACTAATCGTTAAAAGATCGTAACTATTTTCTTTCGCAAAGTCTTCTTTGCACTGTTTTAAAATGTCTTCTATCTTATTAAGCTTAACATAATCTTCCATGGAGAATAGTCCAGGTTCTTTTAATTCATCTAAATTAAGTTTTTTAAATATAACTTCATATAGTTTGTTTAAATCGCTTTTAGAAGAAAGATGAACTTCAGCTTCGTTCCAATCATCTTCTTTTATA
>DNJQ01000150.1:2237-6025 GCA_003497225.1 Bacillota bacterium
TTCCAATCATCTTCTTTTATATCTTCTTTTGTTTGAACTTTAATGACATTTTTATCTTTAAGTTTATTAAAGAAAACTTTAGATTTTTCTTCATCGAATCTTCCTGAATCTGAAAGAAGAAGTACAATGTCCGCCTTCTCTATCATTGAAAAGCTTTTATCTATTCCAATCTTCTCTATTACATCGTTACTATCTCTAATTCCCGCCGTATCATAAAAAGTAAATGGAACACCAGATATTTCTTTATATCCTTCAATTACATCTCGCGTTGTTCCTTCAATCGGGGTAACTATCGCTTTGTCTTCTTCAAGGATTCTATTAAGTAAGGTACTTTTTCCAACATTTGGTTCTCCACAAATTACAACCTTAACTCCGGAGAATAGATAGTTATTTATTTTAGTTCCTATTTTAATTTTATTGATCTTACTTAATAATTCATCAATACGAGAAACTACTTTATCATCTTCATCATTATATTCTTCAGGATAATCCAAAACCTGTAAAAAATAAGCATAAAGATATGCTATCTTCTCTTTAATATCTTGTAGTGGTTTAAAGAAGTCTTTAGAAAAAGAAGAAAGTACTTTGTCACTCGCATAACTAGTTTTAGCGTGAATTAAAGCATTTGTTCTTTCCGCCTCTAGAATACTCATCTTGCCGTTAATAACTGCTTTATAGGAAAATTCTCCTTTTCTCGCCATTCTCGCTCCGTTTTTTAAAGCAAATTTAATAAGGTTATAGGCGATTATAGGTGATCCATGAAGATAAAATTCTACTGTATCTTCTCCGCAGAAAGATTCTTTTCCTTGAAATAAAACGATTAAAGCATCATCGATTAACTTTCCTTCATCGCGCAAAAAAACGTGATAAGTTTTTCTTCTTTCATATTCATTTATATCTTTAGAAACTAATTTCTGTAAGATTGAAAAACTTTTATCACCTGAGAGTCTAATGACATTTAGGGCAGAGATGCTTGTTAATGATGTTGCACAAGCAATTATCGTATCTTGATTATCCATATCTTCTCCGACATTATTATATAATTTTATCTAATTTATTTCATCACACATTATATAAAAGCATAATAAAACCCGCCGTATCTGGCGGGTTAATCAATTTTATTCTTCTTCTTTTGTTTCTTCTTCAACTTCTTCTTCAACCTTAATTTCTTCTACTTGAGCAGGTCTTTCAACACGGCGAATAGTTAAATGACGGTTGTGTCCCGTTCCTTCAGAAACGGTTGTAATATTAGGATCATTAGATAAGGCGTTATGAATAACTCTTCTTTCATCGCTAGTCATGGGATCTAATACCGCTGTAATACCAGTCTTTTTAACTTGGTAAGCTTGACGCTTAGCGATGCGAATGAGTTTTGCATATTTATCATCTTTATAATTATCACAGTTTAATAAGATGCGATAATGTCCACCAAAGCGGTTAAAGATTGCTGAACGTGTTAATTCGTTTAATGAACGAAGAGTTTCACCATTTTTACCGATGACGCGTGGAGCGACATCAGTATTTATATTAATTTTAATGATATCGTCATCTAAACTTGCTTCAGCGTGAATAGGAAGTTCAAGCATCTCACAAACTGTTTCAAGATAATTGACCGCATATTCAACTACATCAGCGATGGTAAAAATGCCGATAGTAACTTTGTGTCCAAACAACTTTTTAACATCGGACACAACGAAGTATTCAACTTCCTCCGCCGGTTTTCCTAAATCTTTAGCAGCTAATTCTACTGCTTCCTTCTCGCTTTTTGCTTCATAAGTTTTCATACTAACCCCTCCTTATGCTAAATCTATCGGAAGATTTTTTCTTATTCTTGTTTTTATTCTTTTGCCAGTTTCCCCCATCGTTATGATAAGTCTTGTGCTTGTGACGACGATGAGTATTGATAAGTTCCAAAACTAAAGTTTGACATATAGTTAATAAGGCTCCAACAAACCAATATATGGCCATAGAAATCTGTAATGTTAATCCCATAAAGACGATGAATCCCATCATAATGTAACTAACCATCTTCATTGATTTTTGCTGTTGATTTGGCTGAACTTTAACCATAGAAGTAGTAAATCTTTTCTCTTTCCACTTTTGGAAGGCTTGAGGTAAAAGCGTTGCAATCATTTGCGATACTGCCATTAATAAGAATAGAATTATGGCAAATGGTGTCTGTTTTGACCACGATGTTATAGCTTTCCATGTAACACTGGTAAATTCAACATTGAATATCGTTCCTTGTGATAAAATTGCCGAACCTTGAAGAGCAGAAACAACACAAATAAATATAATCATTTGTGGAATCATAAGTAGTATCTGTAAGAAAGGATGGACGTGATTGTTCTTATATAGTTGCATCTGTTCTTGGGCTAGTTTTTGTTTATCATAAGTATTGGTACTAGCATTAGGATATTTTTGCTGAAGTGCTGTAAGTTGCGGCTGAAGTTCAGACATCTTGTTTTGTGACCTTGTAGCCGGGAAAGTGAATGCAAACACAACTAAACGTATGATTAAAGTTACTAGTAATATTGCTGCCGTTTGTCCGCCGTGTGCTCCAAACGCCTTAGTAAAGGTATGTAGCAATGCCGCGATAGGATAAACGAGCAAACCTTCTAAGAATCCATAATCTTTAAAGGCTTGACCCCAAGTCTTTCCTTCGACATATACTTCATTGCCTTCCAGTCCAAAGACACCATCTTCAGTAGAAATACATGCCGTTTTTCCGCTGATTCCTGATCTTAATGAACTTTTATAGAATGAAACATAAGAATATGAAGGTATCTTATCAACTCCTAAATCATAGGCGGCTTCTTCATACCATTTATCATAGTTATAAAATAATGTAGGTTCTTTTTCTTCGTTATAGCCAGCAAATCTTGCAAAACTTTCAAGTGCTTTTCCTTCAAGATCCTTTGGGCATTCTTCTGAAGCAACGTATTCTTCTACTTTAGTATCAATATAAGCGATAAATTCTTGTTGCGGCAATAATATTCCTTTATCTGCTGCTTTTTTATTTATACTTTCTAGATTCTTTTCTTCATAAGTTGCCATTAATTCAGCTTTATCTTGTACGGTACAAAAAGATTTTGTACATCCTGTCATAACTAATGTACAAAAGCCTAAAGTCGCAGCAGCTATAATCCCCTTAGTTTTTCTTTTCATCTAGATTCTCCTTTAAAAAGCGATTTAGAATGGTCCTTAACTCTTCATATAGTTCAAGAAATTTATGTTTTTCAAATCCAACACGAGCAACAATTATTACATCATAGCTACCACTATATGAGTTGTATTTATCCATTAAAGCTCTAATAAGTCGTCTAATTCTGACACGCGTGTGTGCCTTTCCAACTTTTTTACTGACCGATAATCCAACGCGCAAATATCCAAGTTCATTTTTACTATAATAAACCGACATGCAGGATGATTGGATTTTGTGTCTTTTTTCATATACCTTTGCAAAATCGTTGGTTTTTAGCAAATGGTTCTCTTTTTTCATCTTTCTTTTGAAAAAGCCACTAGTTAATTGCTAGTGGCTATTAGCCCAACATTAAGCAGCCAGGACTTTTCTACCTTTGCGACGTCTGCGAGCAATAATCTTACGACCACTTGGAGTCGCCATCCGAGCTCTAAATCCATTAACAGATTGATGCTTGCGCTTACTAGGTTGATATGTTCTCTTCATATCTAAATTCCTCCTATTATCATGAATAGAAAATTCACGCATTTGTAATTATAATGAATTTAGCCTTAATAAGTCAATAGAAGAATAACTATTTATATAT
>DNJQ01000056.1 GCA_003497225.1 Bacillota bacterium
TTGATATTTAACTTACTTTAAAATTAGTTTTAAAAAAAGAGAGGAATAAAAAAATGCGTAGAATTGAAAATTGTACTCAAAATGTACAACAGTTTATAAGAATAGGCTTGGCGGCATGCAAGGCAGGTAGAGAAGGGAAGAACCTAAAGTCTAATCGTTTACTTCGTAAAAGAAACAAATTTGCTAAGAAGAACTTTACTATTGAGGATTATGATTCAATAATCCAATATACTTCAGACAGTCCGCTAGAAGCAAATTCGTGGAAACAAGATAAAATAGCTTATCTTGAACATAGAATAAAGAGAGGTTATGTATTAAAGGGAAGTGCTTATATACCTAATGATGCATTTAATCCAAATTCGCCAAAGTTAGATAAAGAAGCCATTTTAAGAAAGATAAGAGAAGATAAGTAAAAAATATGCTTGCCGTAAAATACTTGTTCATATACGGCAAGCATATTTTATTTCACATCAACCAACAAACTTTGACGGAGAGTGTGTACAAGAAGTTGCAAAATAACGTCACTATATTTCTTATTAATTGCTGTTATTTAATTAGTATTTTGTTATAATAATTGAGTTATGAATAATATAGTTGAAGGATTAAATGAAGAGCAACTTAAGGCTGTAACTAGCACTAGTAAACATCTAAGAATTATTGCTGGGGCAGGGACAGGAAAAACTCGTGCTTTAACATATCGTATTGCATATTTATTGATGGCTGGTGAAGTTAAGCCTTGGGAAATGGTTGCTATTACCTTTACTAATAAAGTTGCTGAAGAAATGAAAGAAAGGGTAAGAAATTTAGTTGTTGATAATGCTGTTCCAATAACTAGATTACCTTATATTGCAACTTATCATAGTTTTTGTATTCGTTTTTTACGCAGTGAAATTTCTTATCTTAAAGATTTTACTAAGCTATTTACAATCAGTGATGATGAAGATCAAAAAAGATATTTAAAAGAAACTGCCACAAAGATGGCGATAAGTGAGAAATCTAGTGTCTATCAATCTTTAATAGCTACTTTAGATCAAGTGAAATGCAAAGGTTTACTTCCTGATGAAGTAACTATGGATGATATTGATTCTCCTTATTTAAAATTAGATTTATTTGTTCGTTTTTATAAGACATATCAAAATATATTGAAGAAAAATAACACTTTAGATTTTGATGATATATTAATTGCTGCTTATCATATCATTAAGAATAATCCCGATGTTAAGGAAAAGTATCATAATAAATTCAAAGCGTTTTTAGTTGATGAATATCAAGATACTAATGATTTACAGTATAAGTTAATCAAAGAATTTTTGAGTGAAGATGCAAGTTTAACTGTAGTTGGAGATCCGGATCAAACAATCTACACTTGGCGTGGTGCTAATTCGGATTTAATTCGTAGCGTTCTTAGTAATGATTTTCCTGATCTAGAGACGGTTGTTTTAAATAAGAATTATCGTTCTACTCAAAAGATTCTTGATGTAGCTAATTTATTAATTGAACACAATATTAATCGTGAAAAGAAGGATTTAATTGCTGCTAGTGGTTTAATAGGTGAAGGTATAGATTTTAGAAATTTACCTAGCCAGGAAATGGAAGCAAAATATATTGCTACTAAAATATTTGAAAATGTAATTTCTAAAAAAGCAGATTTTAAAGATATTGCAGTTATCTATCGTTCAAACTATCTATCTCGAGCGATTGAAAATGCTTTGAGTTTAAAAAGAATTCCATATCGCATTTATGGCGGTCATCGATTCTATGATCGAGCGGTGATTAAAGATGCTTTGGCTTATTTAAAGATTTTAATTAACCCTAATGATGATGCTTCAGTATTAAGAATACTTAAAGCTCCAACTAGGGGTATTGGAGCTTCATCTTTAGCTAAAGTTATAGAATATGCTGAAACTAATGATATAACGTATTTACAAGCTATTATCGAATCTCCAGCTGAAATAGGTTTAGGAAATAAATCGATAAGTGAACTTGAGAGATTTAAAGAAGCATTAGGTAAGATTCTTTATAAGTTTTCAAGTAGTGAAACTAAAGATTCAGATGTTATTGAAATCATTGAAGAATATTTTACTGACTCAGGTTTTTATTCTCACGTTACTAAGATTGATAAACAAAAAGAAGAAAAAGAAGGCAAACAAGCTGATAAGGAAATGGACAATGTTCGAGAACTTTTAAATAACATTAAATCATATTTTAATGAGCCAACGGCTGATATAACCTTTGATGAAGAAAGTGAACAAATTGATAATGATGCTGATATTCCTTCAAGACTTAGTATGTTTTTATCTAGCGTAATGTTGATGTCTCAACAAGATGAAATGGATACAACTAATGCTGTAAGTTTAATGACAGTTCATGTTTCAAAAGGTTTGGAATTTAAAGAAGTATTTGTAACGGGCTTAGTTAACGGGATATTCCCAACTTCTCATGCGCTCAATGAAATTTCTATTTCTAAACAAGAAAGCGCGCTTGAAGAAGAAAGACGAATGTTATATGTCGCCTTCACTCGGGCTAAAAATAGACTTCACGCTACATGGTTTTCTGGTTATAACTTTGTTTCCCACTCTCAATGTCTTCCTTCAATGTTTTTAAGTGAAGCCGGATTACTTAAACACTTTAGCGATTATAGTTACGCTCCACCAAGGACAACTTCTTCTTTACCTTCTCAAAAGAAAGTTGAAACTAAAAACAAATATAATAACCCTAATGATTTAAGAAAGTTCTTAGATACTCTACCAACTCATGAAGGTTTAAATGATAAGATTCAAACGACTGGTGATATATTTAAAACCGGGCTTGAGACCAAGAATAAAGTTAGTTATGTCTATAAAGTTGGTATGAAGGTTATTTCAACAAGTTATGGAATAGGTGAAGTAAGAGAAGTAGATAAAGATAAGATCACGGCTTATTTCCCAAATAAAGAAGGGGATAAGAAAACAGTTAAATTTATAAATGGAGCCTTGGCTTTTAAGCCGTATAGTGAAGAGGAGTAAAAAATGGATAAGGATAAGGAAAGAGTTGAAGAACTTACTAAGTTACTTAATAAGTACAATTATGAATACTATGTTTTAAACCAATCTTCTGTTTCTGATGCCGAGTTCGACCGCTTGATGCAAGAGCTTCAAGCCTTAGAAACCCGTCGCCCAGATCTAAAAGATAAGTTTTCACCAACATCCCGCGTTGGAGGAATGGTGTCTAGCGAATTCCGCAAGATCACCCATTCGCGCATGATGCTATCTTTAGCTAATGCATTTTCAGAAAAGGATTTAAGGGAGTTTGACCGCAAAGTGCGTCAAGCTACTGGGCTTCGTGAAGTTCCATATATGATGGAAGTTAAAATTGATGGTTTAGCCATGTCACTTGTTTATGAAAACGGTGAACTTCAATATGCAGCGACAAGAGGCGATGGGGTTATAGGAGAAGATGTAACACAAAATGTTATAACTATTCCTAGCGTTCCTTTAAAGATTAAAGACTTCCGCAATATTGAAATTCGCGGTGAAGTATATATGTCTAAAAAGACATTGAATACTTTAAATGCGGAAAGAGAAAAAAGAGGATTACCACTTCTTTCTAACGCGAGAAATGCAGCAGCAGGAAGTGTAAGACAACTCGATTCAAAGATTGCTGCGAAAAGAAAACTTGAAGCATTCTGGTATTATTTTGTTAATGCCGCCGAGTGCGATTTTGAAACCCACTCGGATTCATTAGATTATTTACAAAAATTAGGATTTAGAGTTAATCCTGAAAGAAGAAAGTGTTTGGGTATTGAAGAAGTTCTTGATTATGTCAAAGAATATACCGAAAAAAGATCATCACTAGATTATGATATCGATGGATTAGTTTTAAAAGTTGATGAATTAGCACTTTATGATATTTTAGGATATACGATGAAAACGCCAAAGTGGGCGATAGCGTATAAGTTCCCACCGGAAGAAGTTGTTACTAAGATTAAAGATATATTCTTAACTGTTGGAAGAACTGGAAGAGTTGTACCAAATGCGGTCTTAGAGCCGGTAAGAGTTGCGGGTAGCGTCATTCAAAGAGCGACACTAAATAACGAAGATTTTGTCCGAAACTTAGATATTCGTATCGGTGATTATGTTTATATTCATAAAGCTGGAGATGTTATTCCCGAAGTTTCAGGAGTGGATTTAAATAAGAGAAATAAAACACTTCCCAAATATAAATTCCAATCCACTTGCCCTTACTGCCATCATCCTTTGGTTAAAAAAGATTCAATACATTATTGTGTCAATGATATGTGTCCATCGCGCAGCATCAATAAGCTCGTCTTCTTTATCTCAGATCAAGGAATGGATATCAAAGGTTTAGGACCAAGTTTAGTTGAAGACTTCTTTAATCTTGGAATAGTAACTAACTTTGCTGATTTTTATACTTTAGCTGATCACAAAGAAGAAATAATGGATATGGACGGGATATCAGAAAAAACATATAACGCTATTACAAGAACCATTGAAGCTAGTAAACGAAACGATGCCTATATGTTTTTAGCCGCTTTAGGAATTCCAATGGTTGGTAAAAAAACGAGCCAAACATTGATGGAAAAGTATCAATCGATCGATAATATGATCGATGCTAGTTTTGATGATTTGCTTTCGACCCCCGATGTAGGAATGCAGATAGCAACCAATATCAAACACTATTTTGCTAATCCCCAAACTAGGGATCAGTATGAAATACTTAAAGGTATGGGTATCAATACCATCGCTATTAAAAAAGTTGTGGCCAAAGATAATTTCTTTAAAGGAAAAAGGTTCGTTCTTACTGGAACTTTATCCTCCGCTTCAAGAACTGAGATGACCGAAAGAATTGAAGCGCTTGGGGGAAAATCCACAAGTTCAGTTTCTTCTATGGTTAATTTCCTCATCGTTGGTGAAAATCCTGGAAGCAAGATAGATAAAGCCCGTTCACTAAATATTAGATTAATCTATGAAGAAGAACTTTTGGAACTTTTAGATGAGGCGGAAAAATAGGAGGACTTATGATTGATATTAATTACAAAGTGTTAAAAAATTGTGCTGACAATTTAAAATTTGAACTAGAAGATGAGCAAATAGACTTGTTGCTCGGTGAATTTAAAGATCTTTTAGCACAGATGGATTTTTTAAGCCATATAGAAGGAATAGATAAGGTTGAACCAATGACTTTTCCTTACCACGATCATTTAACTGAAGATGATTTAGGAATGGATGAAAAAGAAGAACCGGAGAAGGCGGAAGTTGAACTATCAAATACGAAGAATAGACTTGGTAATCAAGTGAAGATTCCTAAGGTTTTGGGGTAATGATATATGAAATACATGGATTTAACTATTGAAGAATTACATTCTCTTCTTGTAAAAAAGGAAGTTACTTCAGAAGAACTAACTTTAGAAGCAATTGAAAGAATTAAGGCTAATGAAAATAATATCATGGAAGCGAATTGCTTCGATGCCGCTTTAAATTTAGCCAAAGAGATTAAAGATGTTAAAGAAGATGAATATTTTAAAGGCATACCTTACTTATTAAAGGATAACTTTTCAACTAAGGGAATTGAAACTACCGCTTCAAGCGATATATTAAATGGATATGTACCTGTTTTTGATGCTGAAGTTGTTTCACGTTTAAAAAACGCTGGAGCAGTGCTTTTAGGAAAAACAACTTTAGATGAACTTGCTATGGGTGGAACAGGAAGTACTGGACATAAAGGAGTTACTACTAACCCCTATGATAAAACTCGTATGATTGGTGGATCTTCTTGCGGCTCTGCTGCCGCTGTTGCCGCTGGTATCGTTCCTTTTGCTTTAGGTAGTGATACTGGAGACTCTGTTAGAAAACCTGCGGCTTATGGTGGCTTAGTTGGTTTTAAACCAAGTTGGGGAAGAATCTCACGTTTTGGTTTGTTCTCCTTTGCTACAAGCTTAGACTCAGTTGGTTTTTTTACTCGTTCTGTTTATGATGCTAGTAAACTATTAACCCTTTTAGCAGGGCATGATACAAAAGACATGTCTTCATCTAGTTTAAAAGTAGAAGATTATTCAAATTATCGCACTAATAAGAAAGCTAAACTTGGATATTTTTCTCAACTTGTTGAAGATATAAAAGATGAAACGATAAAGAAAGAATTTTATTCTTTAGTTAATAAACTTAAAAATAAAGGATATGAAGTAATAGATTATTCTTTCCCCAATGACCTTTTAAATGCTATTTATCCAACATACATGGTTATATCATGTTCTGAAGCTACTTCAAATAATGCTAATCTTGATGGAATAAGATTTGGTCCAGGTGTAGAAAATGCAAACGATTATGAAGATTATGTTCATAAAGCACGCACCAAGGGATTTTCCGATATGATTAAAAGAAGATTTGTTATCGGAAGTTTTTCACTTTTAGCAGAGAATCAAGATGAACTTTTCCACCGCGCACAAAAAGCGCGTCGTGCGATTGTCAATGAACTTAATAAGTTCTTCACCGTCGCTGATGGACTTCTTCTTCCCGCTGCACCAACTTTACCACCTTTAGTTTCTTCAATCTCTACCGGATGGTCTTATGAACCGGATTATCTTGAAAATCATTTAGCCTTAGCAAATTTCGCTGGTTGCCCATCTTTAACTCTTCCTTTAGGAAAAGAAAGAGGACTTCCATTTGCAGTTAATATCACCACACCGATATTTACTGAAAAGAAACTTTTAGGTATCGCTCAAGATATTGAAGATCTTACAGGTCTAAAAGGCTTAGTTAAAGGAGGATGCTAAAATGAACTTTCAACCAGTTATAGGTATTGAAATACACGTTGAATTAAAAACTGACTCGAAGATGTTTTCTCGTGGACCTGTTACCTTTGGTTTAATGCCAAATACTCAAACAGTTCACTATGATTTCGGTTTTCCTGGAGTCATGCCGATAGTAAATAAAAGAGCAGTGGAATTCGGTATTCAAGTTGCTAAAGCCTTGAATATGAATATTTCACGAACACTCTACTTTGATAGAAAAAATTATTTCTATTCTGATTTACCAAAAGGTTACCAAATAACTCAACAAGATCACCCTATTGGATATGATGGATATTTAGAAATTGAAATAGATGGTGAAACTAAGCATATTGGTATTGAACGTGCACACTTAGAAGAAGATACAGCAAAACAAATTCACTTTGGTGATATGACTTTAGTTGATTATAACCGTGCTGGAACACCTCTTATTGAAATAGTTTCTAAACCAGAACTTAGAACTGGTGAAGAAGCAGCCAAATACGTTGAAGGAATTAGAGAAATAGTTACTTATTTAGGCGTATCTGATGGCAAGATGGAAGAAGGAAATCTCCGCTGTGATGTTAATATTTCACTTATGCCTTATGGTTCTAAAGTTTTTGGTACTAAAGTTGAGATTAAAAACTTAAACTCCATCGCTAATGTTAAAGCGGCTTTAGATTATGAAATAAGTAGACAAGCCGAAATACTTTTATCTGGTGGAGTTATAGAACAAGAAACTAGAAGATATGATGAAACTAAAAAGCAAACAGTTTTGATGAGAAAAAAGACCAATGCTGTTGATTATAAGTATTTTAGAGAACCGAATATTAAACCTATTGATTTAAGTGAAGGATTTATTAATAAAGTAGTTGCTTCAATGCAAAAACTTCCAAATGAATATCGAAGTGAACTTAAAAAACTCAAATTATCTTCTTACGAAATAGAAGAATTAATAAGAAATAAAAACTTTGTTACTTATTATATTTCCGTCGTTAATTCCGGATGCAAAGATCCAAAACTTTTATGGAACTATTTAATGGTTGATGTTTTATCCTATTTAAATAAGAATGAAATAACTCTTGAAGATTTAAAATTCTCCAGTAAAAGTTTAGGAACTCTTATTAATATGATAACTGATAAGAAGATTAATTCTAAACAAGCAAAAGAAATACTTGAGAAGATGGTTGAATCTGGTAAGGGTCCAGAAGAACTTCAAAAAGAACTTGGATTAGAGCAGGTTAATGATGTTGGTGAACTTCAAGCTATTGTTGATAGTGTCTTAAAAGAGAATCAACAATCAATCGATGATTATCACGCAGGAAAAGATCGGGCTTTAGGTTATATTGTTGGACAAGTAATGAAGGCGAGCCATGGAAAAGCTAATCCAGCAATGGCAAAGGAAATGATCTTAAAAGTTATAGATAAATAATATTGATTTACATACTGCCACTTTTTTCGGGGTCGCT
>DNJQ01000022.1 GCA_003497225.1 Bacillota bacterium
GTTTAAAGCAGAAACAACTTCTAAGCAAGTTAATGGATTGCTTCCTAAATTTAACTGCATAATTGAATATATATAACCTGCGTCATTCCATGGTGTAAACACATGCACCGCTCTCGAAGTTGTGCTAGTTCTTACCTTGACGTCTCGCATCTGCTCGACGTCAAGGTAGGAACTAGAGGAGACGGCGGAAGTAAAATCTATAATCCTTTTTTAATCATTGTGGCGATATTAGTCATATCGCGAGTACCTATTGCTTTTGGTGTAAAGTCTAGTTTGAATCCATCGGTATTATCGTAACGAGGAATTACATGTACATGAAAGTGCATAACACTTTGCCCTGCTGATGGATTTACATTGGTGAGAATATTTACACCAGTTGCATGAAGTTCCATAATAGCTGCTTGAGAAACAGTCTGTGCAACTTGAAATACTTTGTTTATTAAGTTCTTTGGAACTTCATTAAAATTAGAAAAATGTTCCTTTGTTATAACTAAAGTATGTCCTTTAGTAACTGGATTAACATCAAGGAAAGCCAAAACTTCACTGTCTTCATAAACCTTAGCAGAGGCTATTTCCTTTCTACCTATTTTGCAAAAAATGCAATCTTCATCGTAATTCATATTGTCCTCCTAAAAAAGAGTTCGGAAATCCGAACTCTTATAAATTATTCATCTTCTTCAAATACTGCTGGATAAGTCTCTTTTACATAATTGTAGAAGTCTTCATCCGAGTAAGTTATGTTACTGTTCTTTAACCAATAGACTGTTGAATCAGTTGATAATGAAGATGTAGCGGCGAGTTCATAAGCGACTGTTTCAGCGCGCTCTTTCTTGCTCTTTTTAACTTCTTCACTATCATCATCATTAACACGTAATGCTCCGGTTGTAATGACATCGAATATTTCAACAATGAAGTAACTATCAGTGCTTGAATCGTAGTGAACGATTGAATTATAGACATCAGTCTTGTCTTCAATCTTCGATGGTGTAACATATCTATGTCCATTGATTGTTGTTGTAACATCTTTAGTTGTTGCTTTTGGATCAATGTTATAGTTAATTGAGAATACACGTTCTCTTACAGCATCTGGTAAATCGGATAAGCCATTACTTCTAAGTTGATATCCATCAGTAATTAGCTTTGTCTTTGATAATGAATCAAGTGCAAGTTTTTTACCCTTTTCAACGGAATAAGTATAGTTATTAGTATATTTCGTTTCTAAGGAAGCATCACTATTAGAAGAATTTGCTAAATCAATTTTTGCAACTTCATCTTCAATTTGTTTGGCTAAAGTTACAAGTCCATTATCACTGATAAATGTTTTATCATCTTCAGTAAGATTGGTTCCTAACCAAATGCGAGCTAGATTATCTAAATCTCTTTGCTCTTCAGTAGCTGAATCATCAGCAATATACTTTTCAATAAATGCCTTGATGGTATTTACTGCGGCACCTTTTTCATCAGATCTATCGGTTATCTTAACTACTTTAACTTTACGAGCATAGGTGTTACCAATTGACGAATAGCTTTCGTTATAGATATATTTTGCAATTAATGCTTGACGATAGATTTGGGGAAGAAGAACTCTGTCGATATAATCTTGATAATTGCAACCGAGAATTTCAGAAGCTTTCATTCCAGGTTTAATGACAGTGTCTTTTCCACTATTTACTTTACCTTCTTCGCAAGTAATGTTATACATTTTTGAACGAAGAGATAAAACATATTTCATTTCATCGAAGATATAATCGGTATCATATTCTCCACCGCTTATTTCATTAAGAAGAAGATCATCAACTTTTTCATCGATGAATTCTTTAGTAAGAGTTACTTCTTTTTTAGCTATCTTATAAAGAACTTCATTTAATGTTTTACTATAAACTGTGTTTCCGGTAGAAATAGAATCATAGAAGGTTTCAAAGTCGTTATAAGCGATATCTTCACCACCGACGATATTATTGACAATATCTTCACTAGCATTTGCAGGATATTTGTCATGCTCTTTAGAACATGAAGAAAGTCCTAAACTCGCGCTAGCTAATAAGATAAGGCTTAATGTTTTAAGTTTATTTCGACGCATCGCAAACTCCTCCTTTTGTAATTTCTCCACTCTTGAACTGTCTTATACATTCTTCTTCTGGGAATGTACGTCCAACAAGAGCTTGTTGCATTTTAAGTAATTCAATGAAGTTGGTCCAACTCTGTTGATAACTCTTTTCTTTCGAGTATTTTGCATTCTCGCGCGTAATACTTATATAACTATCAACGATTTCTTTGACCTTAGTATTAATCTGAATATTACTTGCTTGAGCAGATTTAAGGTTGTTTTCGAAGATTCTGAATTCCATATTAGCATCAAATGCCTTGATTGATTCACGAATTGTCGTTGCTCTCTTTTCATATATTGAACGATCATCTGTCTTGATGAAGTTAATATATGTTGGTTTGACGTCAGTCTCTTCTTCAGAAGTTGTTGAAGGAATATCTAATGAATAGTATGCAGCGATATTATTTACTTCGTTATTAGAACTATCCTTAGAAGTCATATCAACAAACGGTGAACGTTGAGCGATGATGAAGTGAATTCCTTGATATCCACTTTCGCTTGTACCTGAGCCAGCTCTTGTAACGATTATTGGATTTCCAGTTTCATCGCACAACACTTGTTTAGAATCAGCTATGTCTTGATATTGAGTGGTGTATGAATCACCTGATGAAGTTGATTCAATCTTCTTTAAACTTGTTGATAAACCATCAACCGTTTTAAATCTACTAGCATTTATATCAATTCCATAATTGCTTTTAATATTTTCAACTGTGTCATCAAGATAAATATAACTTGTTCCGTGATTATTTAAATATGAACTGAACAAAATGTTACGTGGATAATTGACTTCTGATGCATTTTCAACTGCTAATTTGCTATCAGCATTTGTAACATCAGCATATTTATTTAAATCAAGAATCTTAGTTAGCGGGATACCGAAGTTCTTTTCTCCTATAACGCTATCTGCATCGCTAGGAATGGCAAGTCTATCTTTAACCATGGCCTTATCAGTAACTTTTCCGTTAAAATAAGCGTCATAGCCATATAAAGAATACTTAAATTCTGAAACGAATTCGGTATCAGTTGTCATAATACCAACATCACCATAATCGGATGAAGATGTATCGTCCGAAGCGGTCAAGGCAACTTGTCCAAATGTTTCTTTTGATGCTAATCTTTTAACGACGTTATAAATCTTCTTCGCATTGCTCTCTGAAATCGTTGAGCGATAAAGAGATGATGTGGTATCGATCTTAACTAAAATGTGTCTAACATGATATGGTGATTTAGTTTCAACATATTCAGGAGTCATGGCCTTATAATTTGAATCGGAATAAAAATCATTTGAGTTTCTGGTTTGCTTTCTAGCCAATAAATACTTTGAACGAAGTTCATCGACACTATCAACACCTTCGTCGCTCAAAATCTTTTCTTTTTCCTCTTTAACTGATGTTCCGTTGTTACTAGCGTTATCTTTGGCTGCTTGATAATATTTTTCATCTATCTCTTGTTCAACTAAAGATTTCATAGTTTCAGTTGTAGGAACAGCGAGTTGAATTAAAACATTGTTTACTACTGTGTAATAAGCTTTTGCTCCATCGGCCGTGATGTTATACTTTTTTCCTTCGCCTAAATCAAGACCAGCGAGATCACGATAAGCGTCATCGATGGTGTATTTTTCATCACCAATCTTTAATATCACGCCTTCTTCCCATTTAACTGGGCTTGAGTTACATGAAGCTAATACTCCACAAGTGAGTAGTGACACGAGCGATATTGCAGCTATGTGTTTCTTCATTGATTACCTCCTATTTTCTTATGAAAGTTCAACGTTATTATTTTATATTAATAAGGTATTAATAGCAAGTATAAAATAAATAATTTATTTATGGCCATTTTTATAGGTGAAATAGATGAACATTTAAGCATGGCTGAGTTAATC
>DNJQ01000089.1 GCA_003497225.1 Bacillota bacterium
CCCGAAAAAAGTGGCAGTTTAATATTATTAATTACATGTATATAAAAAAGAGATGCTTTTATCCTAACTATATTCTAGTTATCTAGCATCTCTTTGTTATTTAGTTTATTCCGCTAGTTCAAAGTTAACTTGATAAGCCTTAAAACCAATTTTTTCTTGATTTCCCCATTTGTCTTTAGTATCTGTTAAATTCCACGAGTTTTGATATTTTGTATCATTCGCTTCATTTAAAGGATTAAAACGGCTATAGGATAAATCTTGTAAGTAGTTACGATCAATTTCGATGCGGAAGTTAGTAACTCCTGTTCCAAAACATATCGCCCCGCCAACGCTAATGGTGCGGTTAACAATCACGAATTCTCCAGTGAGTTTCTTATCGAAAGCAAAAGCAAAATTACCGATTGATAGATAAACATCGGGACGAATAATATCTTTAGCAAATTGATCGCGGTGAGTCTTAGTTGTCTTTTCAAATGTGACTGACGTAAGTGAATCACAATAAGCAAATGCCCAAGAATCGATTTCACTAACGCTTTCGGGAATTACAACCTTTTCAAGTAACTTGCAGTTTTTAAATGCGTTCTTTCCAATCGTTTTTAATGTTGATGGGAAAGTGACAGTTTTTAAAGTGCTTAATCCTTCAAAACCACTAGGTTTAATATCCGTTACACCTTCACTTAATGTAATGTGTTCAATTGCAGGAAGATTTTCTCCAAATAAATCACTCAAGGCACGAGAGGGATTGAAATCGATGCTTTTAACATTAGTATCGTTTAAAAATACACCAGAACCAAGTTCACAACTTAAATTTAAAGTGATTGAAGTGATATTGGTACAATCAGCGAAAGCTTCTGCACCGATGGACAATATCTCCGCCATTGAAACTTCAGTCAATGTGGTATTTCCCTTAAAGGCATTACTACCAACATAACGAAGTCCGCTAGGGAAAGAGGTGACTTGAAGTTTATTTTGGACTGCATCTTTTGATACGCCGCGCAAATCACTTGGTAAGGGAGTTTTTGGATCAACAGTTCCTTTAACTGAAAGTAAGTTCTTACCTAAAACGACTAATCCATCAGGTAAGGAATTATAATATGGTGAATTAAAGATATCGCTATCACCTAAATACTCAAAGTTTTCTGAACATATAAACTCAGTTAAACTTGATAAATCTTCTGGTAAGGCCGAATCTCTAATAACTAAAACTTCTTTATCTCCAGTTGGAGAGGCTTTAAGTTCTAGTGTCTTAAGTCCGGTAACACCCTTTAAGGCGTTAGGAATAACATCACCATTAGCATTAGGTGTAATAACAATCTTTTCAAATTCTTGAGTAAATCCTCTGCTTCCCCCGAAAAGATTTTTAATTTCAGCATTGCCATCAAAGCCGAATTCTTTAATATTGTCATTGCCTAAAAAATATGATGTATCACTTGAATAAGTAAATTCACTATTATTAGGTAAATAAGCGGAAGTCATTTCTGTATTGTTATAGAAGGCGTAATCGCCGATAGAAACGACAGAATCCGGAACTACTATCGATTGAAGTTTAGTTTTACTCATCGCTTCTGCGCCAATATATTTTAAGGTATCGGGAAGTTTGACTGAAGTGATATCTAAGTGGCTTAAAGCGTTTGAAATAATACATGTTGTTCCATCTTTTACTTCAAATGTTCCACTTGAAGAAGAAGGCGCTTTAAGTAATATATTACCTAAATATGTAGTAGTAGTGGAATCTAATATCTTTTGATAATAAGGTGTAGTTGAAGTAAATTTAGCGCTACTTCCTTGTCCTGTTACTTCAAGTTCACCAAAAGCCTCATCACCAACATAGACTAGATTATCAAGTGAAGCAAAGTTGACTTCTTTAAGTTTCGTATCTTTATAGAAAACTCTATTTCCAAGAGATTTAATACTGCCTGGAAGATTGATTTTTTCAAGTTGTGAATTTAAAGATCTTGAAGCGAAAGCCTTATCTTTAATCGTAGTAACCTTTAATCCACGAACAGTTTCTGGAACAGTGAGTTCAGCAGCGGGTTTTAATACGCCAGTAATTATTATTTCATCATCGGTAGATGGCATATTTTCTATTGTAATATTAGATTTAATCCCATCAGGACCAATATCAAAGTCATAAGCGAAAGTTTCGATAAATTTTTTTGTATCGGCATCTAATTGCCAGCCGACTACTGGACCAGTTGAAGAAGTGCTATTCTTCTTTGAGCCACATGAAGATGCGCTTAAAAGTAGTGGCCCGGATATAAGAAGTGCTAGTAATTTTCTCTTTCTCATCTTATCCTCCTAAGCTAAACGAATGTGCGTATCGAGAGAATGAACCTCGAAACCTTCCTTAGCGACATGGATCGAATAATCATCGGACTTCTCAAGGTCAGTTGTTTCAACATCGTTTATATCTTCACCAATCTTGATTTGGAGGAACTTATGATGGCCGAAATCTAAACACTTGATGGCTTCATGTTTAATTCCTTCTTCTTGTGTTACAGTGCGGTATGTGTGATAGACTTTATAACCTTCAGGAACAGAAATACCCTCAGCGGATAAATCTTCTTCTAAGGTTACAAAGTGAGTGATTCCATCATAAATAACTTCTTGTACTTTCTTTTTAGCAATGGTACAAGCGCGTATTGATGAAGGAACGATATTTTCACTATCGTTTACTTTAGTAACACTGTTCCAATTGATCTTGAAGTGATAATCACTTCCAACACCTATTGGGCTAGAGGTTGTGGTATATAAATATGTATCAGTATCCTTATCATATAAACCGATGCGGTAACTTGCAATATGAATTCTCTCAACTGAAGTTACAGGTAAAGTATAGGTAGTTCCACTTGATATAGCGGAAGAAGGAATATTAACGAAATATTCACCATCTTCAAGTTCACATTCACTTTCAACACCAGCAAAAGTAACTGCCTTATCTTTAACTACAACTTTAGCTTCGCTATAGTGAGTGTAGAAAGGATTTATTTCACGTCCTGTTACTGTACTAAAGAGTGAGAACTCATTAGATTCAACGGATTTTTTAATTCCTTGTTCTTCGTTATATGCAAGAGTTACTTGAGTACTATCATCCAAGAATCTTGAAGATATATGGGTTAAGTACTTATCGCTAACAAGAGTCTTATTTCCTTCTTCATCTTTAATTGTTACCTTATGACCTTTGCGCGATAAGGTTACGGCTAAAGTCTTTAAATTTGGATTAGCAGAAGCAATTTCGATATTTGCGGGATGAAGATTTATTAGTTCTTTTGAACCAACTTGTTCAACAACACCATTTTTTACTAAGACAAGTTCTCCGCCCTCTTTTAAGTCATCAGCTTTTTCAATTGCTGGTGGAAGAACTGATAATTTTTGAATAGGTGTCATTTCTTCTCCACCTTTGCTTACAATTGGATTAAAGACTATTCTATAATCTCTACTAAGAAGTTTTCTACCTTCAATATTAGCAATTTTAGCTATAATTTCATCCGAAACTGTATAGCGTGAACCATTGATATCTAAGTTCCAAACAATGTTTGAACCTTGCTTGGTGCGGACAAATTTTCCAATGGCTTCGGTAACTTTTTTGACCGGCTTTAAATTTGAAGATGGGTCAACTTCAAGTTCAAAGTACTTAAATCCAAACTTATATTTTGAACCAACTTCAGGTTTAGTTTCGCTCATGGCGAATAAATAGGTATCGTTAACTTCATCATAAAGAGTTACAAGATACTTGTTCTTACCTAGATTTTGTACTTCATAAACTGGTAATTCATATTGATCACCGGGGACAATTGAAGTATGTGGTACTAAAACATCGTAGGTATTATTTTCAACCCCTTCCCATTCTGGTATAACAGGATAGGTTTTACCAAACATCGTGTACTTATTATTTTTAAACTCAATAACGGTACGGCTATATTCAGGAACATAAGGCATGATGGTTTTTTCATCCTCATCTTCAACAGAATTAGCGAATAGTTGAATCTTTTCGCCGACCAATGTTCCATTAATCAATTGACCTAATTCGTAACGTTTGCTTGGATCAACGCGGAAGATGTAACGAGTTGAAGTAACAACATCATCATCGGCCTGAGATTCACCTAGTGTGCAGTAAAGAAGGGTTTCATTACCCAATGCTTCAATGTTTTTAACGATGAATTTAACTCCGCTATTTGTTTCTTTTAAGTAGTCGGGACGAATACCTAAAGTGACGTGAGTCTCTCCATCGAGATACTTTTTATCAGCGTGCGAGAAGTGTTTTTCATCAAGTTCTAACTCTTGAGAATCTTCAAAAGTAATTGTGACTTTCTTTTTCTTGTGGTCTCTTTTTATGGTGACATCGAAGAAGTTCATCTGTGGAGTTCCGATAAATCCAGCGACGAACTTATTAGCGGGATGATCATAAAGATTTGTTGGAGTATCGATTTGTTGGACGAATCCCTTCTTCATAACAACGATTCTAGTACCCATGGTCATAGCTTCGACTTGATCGTGAGTGACGTAAATAAATGTTGTCTTTAATTTCTTATGAAGTTTTGTGATTTCGGTTCTCATCTGGGCACGAAGTTTAGCGTCCAAATTTGATAAAGGTTCATCAAGAAGGAAGACTTTTGGTTGACGAACGATGGCGCGGCCTAATGCAACTCTTTGTCTTTGTCCACCAGACATAGCGCGAGGTTTACGCGGTAAATAATCTTCAATATCCAAAATTCTTGCCGCTTCTAAAACTCTCTTATTAATTTCATCATTGGGCATGTGTTTGTTTTTAAGAGCAAAAGCCATATTTTGATAAACCGTCATATGTGGATATAGAGCGTAGTTTTGGAAAACCATAGCGATATCACGATCTTTCGGTTGAATATCGTTAACTAAAGTATCACCGATATATAAGTCACCAGCGGAGATATCTTCTAGTCCAGCAATCATTCTTAATGTCGTTGATTTTCCACAGCCTGATGGTCCAACAAAGACGATGAATTCACAATCTTCAATATCGATATTGAAGTCTGATACTGCCTTCGTACCATTAGGATATACTTTGTAAATGTGCGATAATTTTAGTCCTGCCATATTATTTTCCTCCTCTATCTAATATTGCAATGCTATATGGTTCTAGCGTTAATTTATTTTCGCTTAATGTACTCTTTTTTGTACTATCTACTTCAAGTGAATCAAGAAGTTTAAGTCCCGTTCCATCGATGACCTTTTGATCTTCGGAAAGATTTATTGCGATTAGTAACTTTTCTTCGTCGTAATTTTTTATCACTTTATTATCTTTATCAAGCAGTGGTGGTCTTTGATAAGTTTTTTCAAGAAGAAGTATTTGTTCATCGCTATGATCAACTCTTTTCATTGAACTTCTAGCTATTGAAGGATATAAATCTTTGATTCTTGTAATATTATGTACATAAGAGAACAATGAATCTTTATCAGTAATCTGTTCGTCCAGGGCTTTAAAGTATTGTAAGGTTCTAGAGTCTTCTCCACTCAATCGTGGTGAACATTTATATCCGCCTTTATTTTTAGACCAGAGGAACGCCGCTCGAGCGATTCTATCATCATTGCTGTATTCTCCTATCATTCCTATTTCATCACCATAATACCAGAAGAAGTTGCCTTTAATTAGATTCATTAATCCATAGAACAACTTAAATTTTTGAACGCTGCGTTCTTTAAGTGCAGCAAAGGAAGTAGTAATTCTTCCGATATCGTGATTACTTAAAAAGTTCGCATTGATAGCATTTTTATTTACCTTAGTAAATGAATCTTCAAAATAGGAAATATATTGATAAGCTGTATCTGCTTTAATACCATTAGTTGCATACATCGAAAAATCTAATTCTGAATCGCCGTAACCCTTAAGCGAACGGCTGAAATTAAAGTATGAATCGATCGTCGTTGAGTTTTGATACGTAATCGCTCCAGTGTCCCAAGGACCTTCAGCGACGATATATGCATCACTCTTTTTAGTTTTAACTACCGTATCAATATAATTGATGAACTCGCAGTTTTTATTAGCATCGATGATTTCCTCGCCGTAATAACTTTTTATTGCGTCAAGACGATATCCATCAACTCCTTTATCAATCCAGAACTCAAGGTAATCTTTAATTAATTTGCGGTTATCTTCATTATCGAGGTCTAAATCGACCATACCAGAAGCAAATCCTTCATAGACCATTTGATAATCTGAAGCTAATTCACCTAGTCCATCAGTTTGATCGCGGTTAGCATAATCATTAGGATATTCGCTACCACTCTTCTTGAAGCGGAATCTTCTCGCTTCAGGAACAGCTTCATAACAGCTATCAATAAGTTGTCCAGCAGAATTAAACTTTGAACAAACTGAGATATTTTGCTTCATCTTTTTAACCGTATCGGTAAAAAGTGTATTTTTGCTTGAAATATGATTAAATACTCCGTCAAGAATAACTTTAATTCCTCTTTCATGAGCTCTTGTGATAAAAGTTTCAAATTCTTCCATGGTTCCAAATTGAGGATCTATATCAAAGAAGTTAGTAATATCGTATTTATGATAAGTTGGTGAAGGATGAATGGGTGAAAGGAAAATTCCATTTATTCCTAAAGATGTATCAGCGTGTGGATCACATTTATCACGCAAATAATCTAGATTATCGCTGATACCTTTTATATCACCTATACCATCTCCATTGCTATCAGCAAAAGCAGATACAAAGATGTGATAGAAATTTCGATAATTATCATTAACTACATCGTAATCTTTTTCAACACAAGCTGGACCACTAGTTGTGGTGCTTGCTGAAGAAGACGAAGCAAATGAAGAAGATGAAGAAGATGAGTTACCTCCACAAGAAGAAATAGCAAAAGAACTAACTAACAAAAGCGGGGATAAAAATTTTAATTTTAATGCTTTTTTCATCAATTATACTCCTTATAAATAATCGCTTGGTGTGGTTTAACAACAATACTGCCGCGACAATAATCAACATTATCAGTTTTAAATATGATATCGCCTGTTGAAACTTCTATTTTTTGTTCAACATCGAGAAGATTAATAAAGACCAAGATATTTCCTCTTCGATATGCTAATGGATGATCTAATAACTTAAATTCTTTCGTTGATAAGACTTCATTTTCTTTGCGCAAAGCGATTAAAGTTTTAATAAGATTTAATAAACTTTTATCATCTTCTTGAGCCTTTTTAGCGCTAATAGTGTTCGTATCGATTGGAAGATAAGAATTCTCAATATTTTTAGTAAATCCTCTTCCCTCTGTTTCATCAAATACCATCGGTATTCTCGTTCCAGTTCTTTGATATCCCCCCTCTTTGCTCAAAAGATTTCTATTGGTCTTTTGACCTAACTCATCTCCAGCAAAGATGAATGGATTTCCTGGCATCGTTAGAAGGAAGATATAAGCTAACTTAAGTTCATTCTCTTTAAGGTAATCAGCGAGACGATAAGTATCGTGATTTCCTGAGATAAAGGCTAAGTTTCCTTCGTATTTATTAGCTTCTTCGATTCTCTTTAATAAATCCTTTTTAAATAAGTTATAAAGTTTTTTATCGTAAGAAACTAGAAGTGGCTTTCTTTCCCCATCCTCGCGGAACAAATAATGAGAACAGTTATCGTGATGATCTAAGACGAAGTCAGCGTTAAAACCAGCACGCAAGGCTCGACTTGGATTTGACCATTCGGAAACAAAGTATGCATTTGGATAATCTTTTCTTATATCAGCAAAGATTTTTTGCCATAAATCTATCGTGCACTCTTTATCATCCTCGCCTTTAACTAATGAATCTGCCATATCAACTCGATATCCATCGATTCCTAGTTCAAGATAGTATTTAATTACCGAGGTAATAAATTTTCTTCCTGGACAATTATCTGGATCATATTTTTGTTGCCATTTTTCATTCACTTCGGCAAAACCATAATTTATTGCCGCTTGATGAGCGAAGAAATTAACCATATAGCAACCGTCGCGATCATAGCACCCAGAGATGAATTTTCCGTTAGAAGAATTATTCCATGTGCTATCGTTCCAAATGAATAGATCGCTATATTCATTTTTAGTTGGCTCAGCTGATTTTAAAAATATTTCAGCTTTCGTTGAAGCGTGACCAGGGACAAGGTCTAATAAAATCATCATTTCTTTTTCGTGACACTTTTGGATGAGACTTTTTAAATCTTTTAAGGTTCCAAAACGTTTATCAACTTTAAAGAAATCACTGATATCATATCCACCATCTTTAAATGGTGAAGCGAAAATAGGATTGATCCAAATTCCATCAAAGCCTAAATTTTTAATATAATCTAATTTGCTTTCGATGCCCTTTAGATCACCGATTCCATCATCGTTGCTATCGCAGAATGATGAAGGATATACTTCGTAGAAAACCTTGTCACTATAGCGAATCATATTATCCTTTGACCGCTCCCCCGGTGACACCACCGACATAATATTTTTGTGTGGCTAAGAATAATGCCATAATTGGAATTGAAATCAAGCTAGCTCCAGCGAAGAATGTTGTAAAGTATTGTGCTTCTCTATCGGCGGAAGAAATGAGAGTGTATAAACCTAAAGCGATGGTGTAATTATCCGTTTTATCACGAATGATAACGGAAGAGAAGATGTAGTCGACCCAAGGTCCCATGAAGCTCGTGAGCATCGTATAAACGACGATCGGCTTCGATAGAGGGAAGATGATCTTGAAGAAGACTTTAGCGTTATTTGCACCATCGATTTTTGCTGCTTCATCAAGGCTTTTTGATATCGTATCAAAGAAACCTTTAGCAACATAGAATCCCATACCTGATCCAGCGGAATAAACGATAATTAAAGCGATTAATGATCCGTCAAGTTTTAAAACGCTGAGGATGTTATAAACAGCAATCATCGACATGAATCCTGGGAACATTCCTAAAATCAAGTTTAAACTCATGAGTCTCTTACGAGATTTAAATCTTAAACGCGACATCGTATAAGCGACTGAAACAACAAACAATGTTGAAATTAACATTACGCAAACTGCGACAAGTAAGGTATTACCTAACCAGCGCATATATGGATAAAGCTTAGTGAAAGATTTATCAGTGAAAAGTCGTGCAAAGTTATCAAATGTAAATCCTTTTGATGGGAAGAATGAATTTGATATTCCTCTTTCATTTCTTAATGCGGTATAAAATACACCGATAATTGGAATGATCCAAATAATACATAAAAGCGTTAAGAAGACATAAGCAAGAGTATTAGTTATTCTTCTCCTCCGCTTGATGGAGGCGTATTTTTCCATCCCAAACTGCTTATTAACTAGTTTCATTAGGCGAAATCCTCCTCATTTTTAACTGCGCTCGTATGGCGATAAGCGATGAGCGATAAAACGGCACAAATAACGAATATCATAATACCAATGACTGAAGCATATGAGTAGTTCATTTGATTCACTGTTAATTTATATAACCATGTGACTAGTAAGTCCGTTTTACCTGCATTTAAATAATCGTTTGTCGCTGGATTACCACCAGTTAAGAAGTAAATGACATTGAAGTTATTAATATTTCCAACAAAGTCAGTAATTAGTTTTGGACCAGTGATAAAGATGACATACGGCAAAGTTATCTTAGTATAAACCGTAAATGGCGATGCTCCATCAATTTGAGCTGATTCATATAGATCTTCTGGAACATTCATAAGAATTCCAGTAACAGCTAACATCGTATAAGGAATACCAACCCAGATATTAACTATAATGATGAAGATTCTTGCGCTCGTCGCTTGGTCAAGAATTCGAAGCGCATCGTTTTGGCTCATTAACCCGAGCAGTTTTAACAATGATTCAATCATTCCTCCTTTAGCAAAGAATTTGTTGAAAGCAAGGAGTGAAATAAACTGAGGCATTGCGATTGAGAAAACTAGCACTGTTCTAAATACTTTTTTAAATTTAATGCCCTTTTTATTGATGAGCATAGCTACAAACATTCCTAAGAAATAGTTTAAGAATGTTGCAAGTACCGCCCAGATCATGGTCCATCCAAGAATTTTAACAAACGTTAATCCAAATTTTGCTCCGGATTTACTCATTCCACCGCCGAATAAAGTGATGAAGTTATCTATACCAATCCAAGAGAAGAAACGTGGATAAGATGTTGTTCTATTATAGTTCGTGAATGCCATTAAAATCATATCTATAATAGGTAAAATAGTGAATACACATACTCCAAGTATTGGTAGAGCTAATAGTACACGGTGGAATTTACCGTCAAGATAATCTTTTATATCTTCAAAAAAAGTTGAAACATGAAGTTTAGCTTGTTTTCTCTCTTGCAACAATATAGTGTTCTTAATCGTCGAAATATAGAAGAGCACAAATGCTACAATAATAACAATAGCTAGAAGTCCAAATAACAAGAATGTGAAGGAATTATCACATCTAATCTGAGTTAATTGAATTGATTCTCCGGGGTGAAGGAGTTCGCACATTTCACCAGCAGTTGATTGATCAAGAAAATGATAATCATTAGAATCAAGGACAAAATTTACGTTTCCACTAGCATCAGGGACGCCGTGAAGGCACTGGAAATAAGACTCCAAATTTCCCAAGGTAGTGAAGCCATATATGGCTGCTCCTCCAGTCATGATCATGTAAAAAATAAATAGAGCTTCAACTAAAAGAATCAATATTCCTTTGATTATTTGCCCGCTAGCCATATGACCAACACCCAAAAACAAAAACGACAGTTTTGTAAAAACATTGCCGTGTTTAAAGGCATAACCAACTTCTTTAAAGGATCTTCCTAAGCCCTTGAAGAAGCGGATTAAACGAAAATACAAGTTAACAAAGAAATTTATGAAACCATGTCCTAAATTCTTAAAAAAGCTAGTAAATTTATACTTGATCTTTTCCTTCGGAGAAAGTTGAACATATTCTATATAAGTCATACATTACCTTTCTAAATTAAACGTAAAAGACGATGGTGGTTTTTAGCCACCATCATCTTAATTAAGAAATATTAAGCAAGTAAAGCTTCTCCAAAGCTTTCAACTGCAGTTGCAGCTTTGGTTGCATCCCAAGTAGTAAGTTTAGCTAAGTCACCTGAGAAGGCAATTGCAGCATTCCAGTAGTTAGAATTAAACTTTGTGGCTGTTGGATTTGAGAAGTTTGCTGTTGAGTTATAGTATGCAGAAACAGCATCAGCCATGGCAAAGCTCTTCTTAAATTCAGGATCTTTTAAGAGATTATCAGCTGTAGGAATGATTTTATCCTTATCATATCTAATCTTTTGACCAGCATCGGAAGCAACATAGTAGACGAATTCTTCAGCAGCGGTTTTCTTTGCTCCGCTTAAAGAAGAGTTAATAGCGATAAACTTGTTATCAATCGGTGATCCTAATTGATTATCGTAAGTATATCCATTTATTACTCCATCGATAAGAGGAAGTACAGTACATCCAAAGTTTTCACCTAGATTTTCTTTGTATGTTTTGTAGTTCCATGTTCCATCAACAGCAGTTAATAAGGTTCCTGCCTTAACAGCTTCAGCAAATCCTGCATATGCCGTATCGAACAATGGATTCTTATTGCATTCATAGATAATGCTTGCAGCCTTTAAAGCAGCTTCATTGTCTTTTAAAACATCGGTTGAAGAGTTTGAAGTTCCACCTTCACCATAAAGGTTAAGTCCCATACCTCTTAAGATTGCTTGTTGATAGAAGCCGTCACCGACATTAACACCCATGGCTTTTTCTGTTCCAGTTGCGGAAGACAAAATGGTGCTGATTTTACTTACTGCTGCTTCTTCAATCTTTGAAGCATTGTAGTAAAGGAAGTAAGTATTGATGGTATATGGTAAAGCATAAAGTTCACCTTTAACTTGACCAGTCTTTAATGTTTCATCAGTGATTGAAACTTCAGTTCTTCCTGAAACATCGAGTTTTGAGATGAATCCCTTGGTAACGAAGGATGAGATGTTATTACCAGGCATCTGGAATACATCTGGTCCTTTGCTAGGATCGTTACCGAATTTTTCTCCGACTTGGTTTTCTCCAATACCGACAACCTTAAGTTTGACGGTCTTAGCAGCATCTTTTTGAGCTTCATTATAAGCGTTGACTAATAATGAGTACTGTTCGAATTGTTCTGCTGGTGCCCAAATAGTAAGCGAAACTTGTCCATTACCATATTCAGCTTCTGCCGGTGGTTTTGGTGTTGTTGGAGCAACTGATGTTGAAGGTGCTACTGATGTTGTTGGAGCAACTGATGTTGCTGGAACACTTGAGGCTGATGGTTTTGGAGTTGAGCTACTCTTTCCGCCTCCGCCACATGATGTAAGTCCGCCGAGAAGTGACATTACGCCAATTAACGGCAACATAATTTTCTTTTTCATTGTCTTTTAATTGATCTCCTTTCAATGAAAATGTACAAAAGTACATTACAATTCTAACACACACATTTTAAAATTTGCAACAAATTTGTAAGCGAAACCAATTTCTTTTGATATTTTTTTATAAATTCGACAAAAAAACACATATTTTCAAATTTT
>DNJQ01000027.1 GCA_003497225.1 Bacillota bacterium
TGGAATTACGACCGACAAACAGGCCAAACAAACGGGCTTCCTGACCCCCAAAAAAGTGGCAGTTGGCTAGCCCATGGTTTCATCCACTTTGCCAATTAAATTATTCGTAATATAGAATAAGTTATTTAAATAATCAGCGCTCTTACGAAGCCGAATGAGCAAATGATTATGACTTATAGTAACACGTATCTGCTTTTCTAAGGGTTTAAGTATTTCATCAATATCTTTTAATTTTAATTTAGATTGGAACAATTTTTCTGAAAAAGTAAATAAATAATAATCTAATCCTTCAACAAAAGAATCCATAAGCGGAGATTCAAGCAAAATCTCGATTTGTCTTTTAACTAAAAGGTTATAAACCTCAAGCGGATAAGTTCCATAGACATCGCGCAATTTGCTACTAAATTTTTTTACTTCATATATAGAATTTACATTAGAAAGTTCTCTATAGATATTTATTCTGCTCTTTTCATCTGCATAATCTTCTGGGATACAGCAATCCAAATTAAATGATAGAGCATATCTATTTTTTAAAACGTTACTTTTAGCTTCATAAACTTCTTTTTTCTGTTTTATTACTTCATCTAGTAAGGCTTGATAACTATCATAACCTAATGTATCCATAAAACCTGCTTGCTCTGCACCAAGAATATCACCTGCTCCGCGAATGTTTAAATCTTGTTTAGCAATTTTATATCCAGATCCTAATTCGGTAAATTCTTTAATTGATTGTAATCTTTTACGCGCATCATCTTTAAGATCTGAAAACTTATTATAGAATAAATAAGCATAAGCTAATCTATCAGAACGTCCAACTCGACCTTTAATTTGATAAAGCTGAGCTAAACCATATCTAGTAGCATCTTCAATTATAATAGTATTTACATTAGCTATATCTAATCCCGTTTCAATAATAGTTGTACATACAAGTATATCTATATCACCATCATAAAAAGCATTCATTACTTCTGTTTCATCTTCAGAATTCATCTTTCCATGAGCAATTCCAATTCTTGCATATGGAAACATTTTCTTTAGTTTGTTTGCTACTGAATAAATAGTACTTATTTTATTATGAAGATAATATATCTGTCCTTTTCTTCCTAGTTCTAAATCAATTGCTTCTTTTACTATTCCATCATTATAAGTAGTAACATAAGTTTTTATAGGTAATCTATTAAGCGGTGGCTCATCTAAAGTAGAAAGTTCTCTAACTCCTAATAAAGACATTTGAAGGGTTCGAGGAATTGGTGTAGCAGTTAAAGTTAAAACATCAATATTGCCACCTATCTTTTTGATCTTTTCTTTTTGCGCAACACCGAAACGTTGCTCTTCATCAACAATTAATAATCCTAAATTATTATAAGTAATATCATCTGAAAGTAACCTATGTGTTCCAATAATTAAATCAATTTTTCCATCTTTAATTCGTTCAATATTCTTTTTCTGTTCGGAAGCAGAAACAAGTCTAGAAAAGCACGCAATATGAACGCCAAAACCTCTAAATCTTTGAATTGCTACTTCACAGTGTTGCTTAGCTAAAAGTGTGGTAGGACAAAGCATCACTACTTGCTTTCCTGAAAGGTAAGCTTTATAAGCTGCTCTAAAGGCTAATTCTGTTTTACCAAACCCAACATCACCAGAAACTAATCTATCCATTGGTCTTTCATCATTCATATCATTTTCAATCGCTTCAAAAGCTCTTTTTTGTGAAGCCGTTAGCTCATATGGAAAAGCCGAATAGAAGTCTTCTTCTAATTCAGGATAATTTGGAAAAGCAAAACCTTTTTCGGCTTTTCTTTTACTTGATATTTCAAGTAATTGATCAGTTAAATAGGTTAATCTGCTTTTAATCTTAGATTTTCTTCTCGCCCAGGTTGAACCTCCTAATACATCTAAACTTGGTGCATATCCTTCTCTTCCTGCATACTTTTTAAGCATGCCAAATTGAACTAATGGAATATATAATCTATCATCGTTTCGATAAGTTACTAATAATCTATCCATTCCATCTTTTTTAACTACACCGACATATTTTCCAATACCATGAATTTCATGAACAACATAATCACCTGGATTTAAATCATCGTAGTGTTTAATAGTTTTAGCATCTTTATAACGAGTTAAAAATCTTGCTGAAGATGATGAAAGTCCGTAGATCTCTTTATTACCTATAAATGCTCTACGATGCTTTTCATCAAAGAACCCACGATATAAACTTCCCTTAACAAGGGTAATTTTGCTTAAAGTTGGATAAATTGAAAATTCAATTTGAGACGCGCGCAAACTTTCGATTAAACTATTAAATCTTCCTTCTTCTTGAACAATATAAACAACCAAGCCATCGCTCACCATTTCGTTAAGTATATTTGCTAAAGAATAAAAAGACTCAAAAGTATAAGGTAGAGTTTTAAAAACATTATCTTCATACTCACTTATTTGAATTAAATTCTTTGTTATTACTTCAATATCATCTTTAACAACTAAACTATCTTCCTTTAAAGCAGTCTTAGAAGAAACTTGTTCAGCAAAATATTCTCTATCTTCTTCAATATAACTAACTATTTTATTATAGACATCTTCAATATGGTAACAATTAAATGTGAGATTATTAAATCCAATTCCGTGATAATCACCAAAGTATCGATGATGATTTAAAGGAACTTCACCATCATCTTCTAAATTATTAATTAAACTAATTTTGTTTTGTATTCTAATATATAAATCTTCGTATTCATGAATATCTTTTAAATCATTAGACAAATGCTCTACTATTTCTTCTTTCTTATTAATGTCATATAAAAGTTCACGAGCCAAGGAACAACAAGCTTCATCTAATTGACCAATAGATATTTCTTCTTGAACATCAAAACTTCTAATATCTTCGATTCTATCTCCATCAAACTCTAATCTAAATGGTTTAGTGTAATTTGGTGGAAACATATCAAAAATCATACCACGAATAGCATATTCACCTGGATGTTCAACTTTATTAGTCCGAACATAACCATTTTGAAAGGCAATCTCTTGAAGCCTTCTACGTGAATATTCATCATTTCGTTTAAAAACTACGGTATTATTTTTATATATTTCTAAAGGCATTGATGGTCGAGCAAAGGCGATGGCGTTAAAAATAATTACACCAGGTTTATTAAATGCCAAAGCATTAAGTGTTCTAAGACGCTCATATTCCATCTCTTTACTAACACCTAAAAAATCTACTCTCAATACTTCATCAAATAAATAATAATAAATGTTTTCATTATCTAAATAATCTTGTAAAAAAGAATTAAACATTTGCGCTTCATATAAACTAGAAAACACAATTCTAATCTGTTCTTTTTTACAAGAAAAAGAATGTGCAACAGTAAAAGCTAATGTTTCAAGATTGAACGCATTTAGTTCACCACATTTTTCAGTTTTAAATATATTTAGGTCAAGAAGTTTCATCGCTATTTATGATACCACAAAACTGGCGTTTTTACTAAATAATATTCAGGGCCAACTGCCACTTTTGTCGT
>DNJQ01000086.1 GCA_003497225.1 Bacillota bacterium
TGAGTGACTGCTATTAGAGGAGACGGCGGAAGTAAATTTTTTAACGAATTAAATTAATGAAAAAGTTAATCGTGTTAGTTTATGTAAAGGCCGAATAATATTTAAATATATAATTTAATTATATAAATAAAAGTCTTTAATTATTGACAGCGCTTACAAAAAAATGTATATTTTAGATAGAGTTGAGCATAATTTTTAGTTATGTTCATTATAAGGAGCTAATTATGACTGAAGATCAGAAAGATGTAATAATCGTTCAATCACTAGAAGAACTAAGAGAAGATCTAACGAAGAATACCGCAGCACACGATGTTACCGCACGTGTATATAGCGATTCTTACGATCCGAATGATCCTACACAGGATTGTGCAAACTTAATTTATCACTTTAATTATGATGAGGCGGCTATTGAAAAAACTATCGCTCCATCAGTAAATAGCATTCATGAAAAGTATGTTCAACTTAGGGAACATAACGGAAGTCAAATTAGTTTATTAAACAATAAGATTAATGAACTTCCATTAGACTATGCTTCTTTAGAAGACAAATCTTCTGCTGAAGAAGTTTTAGCAGTGGCATATAAAACAGTCTTAGATGTTGCTAATCAAAAATGTAATTTAACTAAGAGTTCAGTCCTATTAGCTATTGACAACATAAGACTTGAAATGTCAGAGGAAATGGAAAAGGCCGATGTTTTTGCTAAAGAAGCAGTAAAAACAATGGAACCCAATGATGCTAAATTCTTCCCGGTATATTTAAGACATAAAAAGGTCTTGCTTTTAACACCCAAAATTTTGGAGAGGGTTTCAGAAATTGAAAAGGAATTTGAAGCTTCTATTTCTGAAAGAAAGAAAGTTACACAAACATATTTAAAGACTTACATTTCTAAAGTCGGCGAAAAAGCTGGTGAAAGAGAAGAAAAGAAACTTTTAAGTGAAAATGAAATATACGCTGCTGGACTTCGTTCAACCTTTAATCAAGTTAAGAATGAATTGATGAAGGATGCTGAAGTTGCTCGTATAGTTGTTTTCTTAGGAAAAGAGAATAAAAAGATTTCAAAGGTTTCAGGCAAACTTGCTAAATATGAAACTAAATATGATGAAATAAATGAAAAACTCCAACCATCATTAGCCTTAAACGAAGTTAATTTTGATAAGAAAGTTGAGGCTTTGGTTGAGAAGAAAGAACTGGTAAAACAAACTGCTGAAAAAGAACTTGAGAAATTATTAGCTCAAGAAGATGTTTGGAAAAATGCTTGCCAAGAAGTTACCAAATATAATGATGAAAACTTTAAATCTACACTTGAAGGTAAAAAAGGTGAACTAGATGAAAAAATTAAGTCACTTGAAAAAGATGCAGAGGATAAAATTTCTCAATTAACATTAAGTGATTCTGAACCATCAGAAGGTAAGATATTAGAAGCCCAAGGTGAATTTGATAAAGTTTGTGATCAAATTCTATTAGGAATTAAAGAAGGAAAATACGAGAATAAAAAGCAAGCAGTAGACGAAGTAAATCGCATTAAGCAGATGGCTAAGAATTTGGTCGCAATGCGAAAGGTTTATGTGAAAGAGTGTAAAGCACATAATGAAAGTCTTAATGATTTAAAGAAGAAAACACTTTCTACTCACTTTGATAAACTTAAAGCGTTATATTCAGCACGTAATGCTAATAAAAACAATGTTTTAAAAGAAGTTGTAACTGATAAAAATGTGACTGCAACTTTATATTATGGCAGCAAGATTGATTTAGATGTATTAGCGCAAAGCAAAAAAGAGATTGAAGAATATCATCAATTAGAACTCAGCGCTAATGAAGAAAAGAATGAAAGAAATCTTAATCAAGTTCGCGCTAAGTTTGATGCTAAGTTACAAAAAATCTATAACATGATGAGAGTTCGTAAGATTGGTGTTGCTTTAGGACGTGCTGTCTCTAACAATAAGATGATAGACAATCAATACGCCAAACTTGCTAGATTACAAAATAGAACAAAGTTGGTTCAAAAGAATTATAACGATGCCTTAGATGGTGCGGCAAATACTCTTAAGAACACGCTTGATGAAATTAATAATAGAAGTGAAAACTGGAACTTCAAATTAGATCAAGCAACAACGTATGCAAATAATGTTATTGAGCACGGTGATAAATATGCTAAGCAATATCGTAGTTCAATGAATAAAGTCCATAAGGCTGAAGAAAAGTATAAGCAGCAATATGAAGCTGAGGAAGTGTTCTTCAACACTCAAAAGAATACTTACATTCATACCGCTGAGGCTTGGAAAGCAAAATGTGAGAATGAAAGAACTGAACTCATGAACAAGAGCCAAGCTATAGTGAATTCACAATATTTAGCTGATGCTCGCGCCATTAGAGTTCGTCGATTCTCAGCCAAATATACATTGAAGAGACTATTCATCCGTGTATTCTGTATCGTTGCTATATTTACAACTCTTGGATTAATTCAGTTGATCTTACCTGATCCTTTAACTGGATTCATCGTTGGAGCATGTTTGGCCTTAGCGGTTGAACTACTCAAATACTTCCTTTCACCAATCAATTACATCATGCCACACGATGGGGGCTTGAGCTTATATAATTCTAAAGGAGAATTATTGTTCCACCTTAATTCCAGTGATATCGTTAATGAAATCATGTTTACCAAACGTAAAAAGTTAGCCCATCTTTCATTATCTATGATTGGATTTGAAGTTATCGTTGAATCTGGTGCTGATGTATTCCGCTTCGCTATTCAAGATAAAGGCTATCGCGCATTGCTTAAATCTATTTATCAAAAATATGTTGATGAAAAGAAGCAAGAGAAGAAAGAATATTTTGAAAAAGTCAAAAACGAAGATAAAGAGTTAGTTAAAAGTTCAAGAACCGCAAAAGCAAAGGAAATAAAATAATTGAATAAATAACGGCAGTTATGTGTAATGACTGCCGTTTATTAAATTGACACATTTCGAAAAGTGTTATGTTATTTTATTTTATATTTGTTGACTATTTATTTTTTTACACATAAACTCTATAAAAGGAGATGATACCATCATGCTTAAATTAATTAGATACCTAAAACCTGTCATCTTAGAAGTCATTATATCTGTCATCTTAATTGTTGCACAAGTAATGTTGCAGCTTCGCATACCTAATGAAATGGCTGATGTTTCACAATATATTGCTGCTAAAGATACGCAATCAATATGGGAAATGGGTGGAAGAATGCTTCTTTTATGTTTAGGAACTCTTTTAATTTCAATAATTATTTCCTTTACAACTAGTCGTATCGGCTCTTATTTTGGAAGAGAACTTAGAACAGAAATATTTAAGAAAGTTACATCATTTTCAGTTGCTGAATATGATAAATTTGGCGTATCTAGCATGATAACTAGAACAACTAATGATGTTCAGCAAGTACAGCAAATATTTATGATGGGTTTAAGAATTCTAGTTCAAGCCCCAGCAATGATAGTAATATCTGTTATCTATGCTTCAAGATTAAACATGAAGTTGATGACAGTTTTACTTGTATCAATTCCTATTATCCTTATATTTATAGTTATAATTGCCGTTATAGTTTTCCCCTTAATGAGAACATGGCAAAGTAAAATAGATCGTTCAACATTAGTTTTAAGAGAGAATCTTACTGGTGTAAGAGTTATAAGAGCTTTTGTTAGAGAAGAAGAAGAAAGTAAACGATATGATGCTGCAAACCGTGATTTAACACGTGTAACAATTAAGGCTAATAGAGTAATGTCACTTCTTTTCCCAGGTATTTCATTAATTATGCAATTTACTTATTTAGCAATCTTCTTTACTGGTTTTATGGATTTTGATAATAAATCTGCAGTTGTAGTTTTTAGTAGCATTTCTTCCATTATGTCAGTAGCTCAATATACTTTACAAATCATGATGGCTATATTAATGGTCTCAATGATATTTGTTTTCGTTGCTCGTAGTAAAGTATCAGCAGACCGTATTAATGAAATACTTAATTCAAAAAGTAATCTTATAAATCCAGAGAGTCCTATAGATTTAGATAAGACTGAATTAAATGGACAAGTTGAATTTAAACATGTTTCATTCGCTTTCCCCGGCGCGCAAGAAAAATCTTTATACGATATATCTTTTACGGCCAAAAAAGGTGAGACCACAGCCATTATAGGTTCAACCGGAAGTGGTAAATCAACTATTATTAATCTTATTCCAAGATTTTATGATGCGACCGAAGGTGAAGTATTAGTAGATGGAATAAATGTCAAAGACCTCGATGAAATTCAACTTCGTCAACACATAGGATTCGTTCCCCAAAAAGCACTTCTATTTAGTGGAACAATTAAAGATAATCTTCGCTTTGGTAATAATGCGACGGATGAAGAAATTGAAAAGGCTGCTGAAATTGCTCAAGCTAAACACTTCATTTCAAAAAAAGAGAATGGTTTTGATTCACAAGTTACTCAAGGTGGAAAAAACTTTTCTGGAGGGCAAAGACAAAGATTATGTATCGCTCGAGCATTAGCAAAAAATGCTGAGATATATGTTTTTGATGATAGTTTTTCAGCTTTAGATTTTAAAACTGATGTTAAAGTTAGACATGCATTAAAGAAATACACTAAGGATTCAACAGTTATTATTGTTGGACAAAGAGTGTCTTCAATAATGGATGCTGATAATATTATTGTTTTGGATGAAGGAAAGATTGTTGATCAAGGTTCTCATGAAGACTTATTAATGAGATGTTCCGTTTATCAAGAAATAGTTAAATCACAGTTAGATCAAGATGAAGTTGAAAATACTATTCGCATGAACAAGAAGATTAAAGAAGAGAAGGAAGAGAATTAGTATGAAAAAGCAGAGAACAAAGAATACTAACCACACCATGAAAAAGCTTGTAAAAATGGCTAAGCCCATGCTTCCTCAATTAATAGTTGTTGCTATTATGGTTGTTTTATCATCAATATTTCAAATTGTAGGACCAGTTCTATTTCAAGATCTAACTAGTGCTGAAACAATGGCTAAGATTTTAGTAGCGGATCCAGTAACTTTTATCATTCATGTTAATTCTACTTTGTTACTTAAAACAGTAGGAATAATTGCTCTAGTATATTTCTTAATGTCCTTTTTCGCTTTTGTCGGTGAATTTATGGTTAGCAAAATTACTGGTAAATTAACTTATAGATTAAGAAACGATGTTAAGATTAAACTTGATTCATTACCATTAGAGTTCTTTGATAACAACAGTAATGGTGATATTATTTCTCGCGTTTCTAACGATATAGATTTAATTACAACAGCGATTCAACAGATTGTTACACAAATAATTAAGGCAGTGTGTTTACTTATAGGAACAAGTATAGCGATGCTTGTTACTTCATGGCAGTGTGGATTAGTTGCAATAGCAACTTTCCCGCTATGTGTGCTTTTAGCACTATTTATCAGTAAATTCTCTCAACCTTTATTTATTAAACAACAAGCACTTTTAGGAAAAGTTAACGGTAAAGTTGAAGAAGCTTATGCTGGTTTTAAAGTTATTAAGTTATTTAATAAAGAAAAAGATTTCCAAAAAGATTTTGATTATGCTAGTATCAGCCTTTCTCAAGCAGGTTATAAAGCTTTCTCAATCGCTGGTTTAATGCTTCCAGTAATGACATTCATTCATAACTTAGCATATGTCATAATTTGTGTTGTCGCTGGATTTTTAGGCGATGCAAGTATGATCGTTGCTTTCTTTATGTTCTTAAATATCTATCAACAGCCAATTCAACAAATCGCTCAATTAGCGTCTAACTTGCAGCAAACAGATGCCGCGACAAGAAGAGTCTTCGCTATACTTGATGCTAAAGACGAGCCGGAAGATAAGGAGAATGCCGTTATTGCTACAAAAGACATAAAAGGTAAAGTTGAATTTAATAATGTTTCCTTCTCTTATAATCCTGATGTTCCTTTAATTGAAGATCTTTCATTAAAGGTTTCGCCCGGTGATTCCATCGCTATCGTTGGTCCTACTGGTGCTGGAAAAACAACATTAGTTAATTTAATAATGAGATTTTATGAAATTAATGGCGGAAGTTTAAAGATTGATGGTGTAGAGATTTCAGATTACACACGTGATTCAATTCGTGAACAAATAGGAATGGTCTTACAAGACACTTGGCTATTTAATGGAACTATAGCGGACAATATCGCTTATGGAAATATTAATGCCACCCGTGAAGAGATTATTGAAGCAGCTAAAGAAGCTCATGCACATCATTTCATTATGACTCTTCCTGATGGCTATGATACGGTTTTAAATGAAGAAGGAACAAATGTATCTCAAGGACAAAAACAACTATTAACTATCGCTCGAGCAATCTTAAGCAATCCTAGAATATTAATTCTAGATGAAGCTACTTCTTCCGTTGATACACGTACAGAAAAGTTATTACAAGATGCTATGACCAATATGATGAAGAATAGAACAACATTTGTCATTGCTCACCGTTTGTCGACTATTAAAAATGCTAAAATGATATTAGTTATGAATAAAGGTCATATAATTGAAAAGGGAAACCATCAAGAACTCTTAGAGGCCAAAGGCTTCTATGCAGATTTATATAACGCACAGTTTTTAGGAAATAGCGAAGGTGTTGACGAAAGTCAAACAAACAGCTAGGGAGGGTATTAATGAACGAAAAAATTGGTATTATTGTTGATTCAACAACTATTATCCCCGAAGAAGTAAAGGATAAATTTATCTTCGGAGTTGTTCCACTACATGTTATGGTGAATGGAAAAAATAGACCTGAACCAGAGATAGAAGATCAAGAGATAGTTGATAGACTTGAAAATTGCAAAGATTTAAAATCATCTTCACCATCGGTTGGTGAATTCGAAAAAGAATATTTAAGATTATTTGATTTGGGTGTAATGGATATTTTGGTTTTACCCTTATCAAAAGAAAACTCTACAACATATAATGTCGGAAAAATGGCTATTGATTTACTTCCAGAAGATAAGAAAAATCACGTTTCAGTATTAAATACTTTAATAAACAATTATGGAATAAGTAATGTTTTAATTGCTTTATCATACTGGGCTGATAAGGATATATCATTTGTAGAGTTTACACAAAAGGCTGAAACTTATTTACATGATTCACATTTAGGCTTTACTATCTTAGATCTTAAACACTTATTTAGAGGTGGAAGATTATCTAGATTATCATGTGCTTTAGGTTTATTATTTAAGATTAAACCAATAATAGAAATGATTGATGGTAAATTAGTATTGACCAAAAAAGAAAGAACAGCACCAAATATAATCAATTACTTTATTAAACAAATTGCAGTGTTTTCTACAAAAT
>DNJQ01000052.1 GCA_003497225.1 Bacillota bacterium
AAAGGAGATTAATTAAACATTTTGTTTATTTCTTGGTTTAATGTTTTAGCTATTTCCTTAGCTTCTTCTATGTTATTTCCAGTAGTTTCGTAATAGAATTTGATTTTTGGTTCTGTTCCAGATGGACGTATAGCAATCCAGTGTTTATTATCTTCTAAGAATAGTTTTATAACATTTTCCATTGGGAGTTCGGTCATAGGTTTTCTAACTTTTTTATTTGCTGGATCATATGTTTCTTGTTGTAAATAGTCTTCAACCTTAGATATTGTAAATTGTCCAATTTTAAGTGGCATATTTTTTCTCATTGTGTTTAAGGTTTCATCTATTTTATAAGCTTCACTAAGTTTAAAGTTCTTTTCTGCATTGTGATTATAAATGTAACCATATTCTTGATAAATTTGATCAAGCTTATCTTCTAAAGAGAATCCCTTCAGTTTATAGTGGTTAGTCATTTCAGCCACAACCACCATAGTTTCAAAGGAGTCTTTATCTCGGCAGAAATCTTTTACTAAATAACCACAACTTTCCTCATATCCAAATTGGAAAGCACTAGGATCATATAATTCTATACTTGTTACAGCTTCACCTATATATTTAAATCCAGTTAAGAATGATTCAGTTCTAACATCGTATTTTTCAGCAATTTTTGATCCTAAACTAGATGTAACTATGGACTGGAATAATATTCCACCACTGCGGGGAAGGATAGCTTTTCTTTGTCTTTCTGATAAAAGATAATTAATTAAAAGTGTTCCTACTTCATTACCTGTTAATAGTCTATATTCATCGTTTTTCTGTTTAACCATTACACCTAATCTATCCGCATCGGGATCAGTACAAAAGATTAAATCAGCGGAGTTATTTTTGGCTAATTCAATAGCCGCTTTATAGGCTTCAATTTTTTCTGGATTAGCACAGGTTGTGTTAGAGAATTCTGGATCGGGGGTCATCTGTTCTTTAACAGGAATAACTTCATATCCACATTCTTCAAGAAGTCTTACAGCAAATACTGAACCGGTACCATGTTGAGGAGTATAAACTATCTTAATGTTTTTCTTTTCACTGCGGTTTAACTGGCAGTTTCTACAAAGTCTTAAAAACTCTTCTTCTACATCATTTTCAGCGAGAACCGCTGAACTAGTTACATCTCCAACTTCGCCGTAATAAGGTGGTAAGTCAGGATTAAGGTTAATTGACTCAGTGATTCTATTGGCCATGCTTTCAGTTATTTGATAACCATTTGAATTATAAATCTTATATCCATTATATTCTTTTGGATTATGTGAAGCAGTTATTACAATACCGCCTTGGGCTTTATAGTATCTAATAGCGAATGATAAAAGAGGAGTAGGTCTTAAAGAATCAAAATAAATAACTTTAATGCCAGAATGAATGAGTAGTTCTTTAGCTATATTAGCAAATAGTTCAGAATTTTTTCTGTTGTCGTGAGCGATTACGATGGATATAGGAGTGTTTTTATACATGTCTAAAAGAACTAATTTATAGCCGATTGTGGCTCGAGCGACGGTAAGTTCGTTCATTCCGTTTGGACCAGGTGCTAAGATTCCTCGCATACCAGCGGTACCAAACTTTAATCTTTGGCCGAACATGACTTTCTTTTCTTCATCAGACATGTGTTCTATTTCAATTTTGAGATAATTTGGAACATCTTCGCAGTCCAACCACTTTTTAACCATTAAATCAATTTCTTGCGACATACTTTACTACTCCTAACTACTTTCATTATACTAGAGAAATGCGGTTTCTTCTATATAATTTGATTGACTAACTTAAAAGAATGTCAAATTTGTTGTTAACTAGTGATTTAATCATACTTTCACTTATAAAAAGGGCAATTATCTATAAAATTTGCTATAATTTCTTTATGGAAATAAAAATCGATTCTCATAACGCTAATCAAAGGATAGATAAACTAGTGCGAAAGGTATTAAATTCCGCGCCACTATCTTTTATTTATAAAATGTTTCGAAAGAAAGATGTTAAAGTTGATGGGAAAAGAGTTGATATATCTTATATAGTTAAAGAAGGCGAAAATGTTCAAATCTATATTAAGGATGATCTTTTAGAAAAGTTTCAATCTACTCCAGTTATTCGTAAAGTTAAAACTAATTTAAATATCATCTATGAAGATGAAAACATTTGTATAGTTAATAAACCCAAGGGTTTAATTGTTCATGGTGATGAACATGAAAAAAGAATTACACTTCAAAATATTTTCTTAAATTACCTCGTACAAAAGGGGGAATTTTCACCAACCGACTCTAAAGGTTTTGTTCCTGGACCATGTCATAGATTAGACCGCAATACTTCGGGTATAGTAATATTGGGTAAAAATCTTATAACGATGCAAGAACTACTTAAACTATTTCAAAATAAGACGCAGATTAAAAAAAGATATATCGCGCTTCTTTACGCTAAAAAAATTAATAAATCTGGCGAAATAGATCTGCCGCTTTTAAAAGATAGTAATAGCGGTTTAGTGCGCGTAGGTCGAATTGAAAAAGGTGCTAAAAGAGCATTAACACGCTACACTGTTTTAAAAAAGTATGGTGATTTCGCTTTAGTAGAAGCGGAATTAGTAACGGGAAGAACGCACCAACTTCGCGTCCATTTTCAAGCGATTAATTGTCCGATAGTTGGGGATGGGAAATATGGAAATTTTCAAATCAATGAAGAATTTGAACGTATCTACGGTTTAAAGAATCAGTTTCTCCACGCCGAGTATTTTGAATTTTTAAATCTTGAAGGGCCTTTAAAATATCTTTCAGGAAAGAAAATTCATGCCGAACTTCCTAATATAGAAAAGGGAATATTAGAGGGGCTACAAAATGAATGTTAGTATAATATTTATAGCGGCCCTTCTTTGCATAGTATTTTATGGATTATTCGCTAGTTATAATCGTCTTATAAGAACTAATATCGGTTTTTTAGTCTCTTTTGCTTCAATAATAATCTTTTATGCTGTTGAAATATTATCGGGCAATAGGTACTTTACTAGTTTAATAACTGATTTATATGTAGTTTCACCATTTGCTTCTTTAGAATCATTTATCATCTTGTTTTATTTAGCAGTTTTTATTTTAGCTTACATTGTAACTCGACTGATTTTACACTTTTGCTGTGTTGGAAAAAGCCCATCTTATCATCCTAAGCATCGAAAATATATTCATATTATTAATAGCTTAGGATTTTTAGCTTTTGCTTTTGGATTGACCAGTTTAATCGTTCCATATTTTCACGATTACTTTAATATGCCAAATGGATTTATGGAGAGCTATTTCGCTCTTATTTATGGGTGGATGTTATGAATAGTGAAGAAAGACTTTTGCTTTATATCTCCTATTCCTTCCCGGAACTTGTAAATGAGCAATATAAATTGGCTAGTGCTTTAAAGGGTTCTGACATATATTTCTATTTGACTCAAAATATAAAGAAGTGCGCTGAATTTGAAAACGCTCGAAGCAAGAAGCTAGTTTCTTATTATGAAGGATTGAACTTTAATGTTAAATCAATGGAAGAATATGTTTTGCTTTATAGCAGAATATATTTTCTTTGCACTCAAACGCACGAAAGATATTATATTAATCCTTTAGCTATTAAAGAGGGGCAGTGCTCTTTAAAATCAATAGGAGAAATACTTTTTAAATTTGATGGAGCTTTAGTTCCTTTTAATACTATTATTGACCGTAACGGCTATTCTTTAGCTTATAAAAAGCTCGCAGTTAAAGAAAATGTTGGAATCTATAAAAGCGAAATGTATGAATTAATAGATGAAAAAATTAAACTCATTAAAGATAAAAAAATGACGAGAAGAAGACTTAATTTAGGCAATATGCTTTCTATAATAGAAACAGTCTTTATCTTAGTATTTATCGCTTTATTTATCTTTGCTTTATGTTTAACTAAGCTTCGCGATTCTATCTTTGCTTCACCATTTTCTAATATTCCTTCAATTATGACCTTCATTTATTTTATCGCTATGATCATTTATATTTCTCTTTATGTCATCGTTGCAACTTGGCACAATAGGTTATATGAACCGGTATTTTATACTAGAAGATTCATGCTGATTCATAAAAGAGCGATTTATTCTTTGATCGATAAAAAATGTTTGCAACTTGAAAAATATCTTAATAATGCCTTAGAAACTCGCAAACATTTGCGCAAAGATATATATTTATTTGCCGGCTATAATGAAAGTGTCATCGATCTTTCATCGTTAAATATTTTACAAAAAGGTGTTGATAATCGCGGTTATAACTTTTTTTCTGCCGTGAAGAACATTTCTTTTGGTATAATGATTTTGGTGGCCTTAGCTTATGGTTGTTATTTAATATTTTTGGCTTTTACCCAAGGGAGTTTATTTGCATGAGTATAACGATTGATAACAAAATGTATCTCGACTTATTCCAATTAGGAAAGGATATATCATTAAAACCCAAAGTGTTCTTTAATGAATTACAAAATAATAAAGAACTAATACGTTTTATTAGCACTTGTGATCAAAAAAAATACGAAGAGTTTTTAAAGATTGATCCAAATAAGGAAACTCCGGATGAATATCTTTTCCGCGTCTCCTATCTATTTAATCCTCATCAGACATTAAAATATCATACCTATGAATTTGCTGATGTTAAAGATATTGGAAGGGTGATAGTTAAATTTGCACCGAAAGTGGATGTTTATATTAAAGACCTACTAGAAAAATCTTTGCTCCTTCAATTTATCACCATGAAGGAATATGATAAAACGCAGCCAGAATTTTACGATAAGATTCTTGAACTCACAAATATGAGTAAAACTCACCCCAACATCGCTTATTTCCGCTTAGGATTCTTCCTTTATGGAACAAATAATATTTCTTACGATGGAAAAATATTTAAAAATTACAAAGATTTTGCTCGCTTCATTTTAGCAGGTACGGAATTAAAAAGCCGCGCAGCGGAAGTTGAAAAGAGTGGATATTTGATCGCGCTTCAAATTGAAACCAGTAAATCACCCAATGTTTATAAGCGCTATGCTCACACTTTAAAGATTTTTCAAGATAAGAGAAAAAGATACGAAATTGAGCAGAAGCACGCTAACGAAAAACACAAAGTAAAAAAATAGATATAATCACGCTTTTGGCCTATTTTACATAGAATTAAATAGGTGAAAAAATGAGCGATAATATATTTGATAAAGTAGAGAAGCAAACTAACGTTAAAAAAGAAGATATTTTAAAGTTAGCTAAAAGAATATCTGGTCAAGACCTTTCTGATGATGATAATCTTCGGGCCTTGATTAAAGACGTTGCTAAATTAGCTGGTAAAGAAGTATCCAAAGAAAAAGAGGAAAAAATCATCTCCGCTGTTAAAAAAGATAAGATACCTCACAATATGTCTGATTTAATGTAGGTATATTATTTTCTGCCTTTGCATAGAGATTTATAGGAAGGTAGAGATTAATGAACGTTATTGACATAATTGGTCAGATTGGCCGTCGGTCTGATGGAGATTGTTATTTAGGAGTAGTCGGCCCTGTTAGAGTTGGAAAGAGCACTTTTATCAAAAGATTTATGGAACTTGTCGTGTTACCAAATATTCACGACGAGGATTTAAAGAAAAGAACTTTTGACGAACTTCCTCAATCTGGTCAGGGAAAGACAATAACTACAGGTGAACCTAAGTTCGTGCCATCAAAGGCTATACCTTTAGAAATCGAAGAAGGATATTCAGTTAATGTCCGCTTAATCGATTGCGTGGGTTATTTAGTTGATGATGCCAAAGGTTATATGGAAGACGGCAAGATGCGCTTGGTCAAAACTCCTTGGTTTAGCGAATCAATTCCATTTGATGAAGCAGCAAAGATTGGTACTGAAAAGGTCATTAAGGAGCATTCGACCATCGGTATTATGGTCACCTGCGATGGCAGTTTTGGAGAGATTAATCGTGATAGTTTTGTTCCGGCTGAGGAAAAAGTTGTCGCGGAACTTAAGAGCACAGGAAAGCCTTTTGTTATCGTTTTAAACTCTTCAACAGTTGGAGCAAAGGAGAGCAACGATCTAAGAGAAGAACTAGAAAAGAAATACGAAGTTCCTGTTCTTTTAGTCGATGTAGAAAATTTAAGCGAAGATAAGGCGATGGAAATACTTCAAAGAGGAATTGAAGAATTCCCAATTACTTCAATCGCTTTAGCCTTACCCACTTGGGTAAATAATTTAGCTGATGATCACTATATTAAAACATCTTTAAATAAAACCATTGAAGAAAAGATGCAGCAAGCATATAAGATCAAAGATGTTAATGATCTTCTTCCATCACTTCAAGAAAATGAATATGTTTCTTCGGTTTCTTTAACCGATGTTGATCTTGCTAGCGGAGTAGTAACAATTACTATCGATATTAAAGATGAGTTATATGATAAGATCGTTAAAGAACTCGTCGGTTGTGAAATAAATGACCGGGATCAACTAATCAAAGTTTTAACTGAGTTCAGCGAGGCGAAGAAACAATTCGATGTCCTCGGTGGTGCATTAAAAATGTGCGAGGCCACAGGATATGGATTTTCAACCGCTGGTGTAACAAATTACGATATTAAAAAACCGGAAGTATTTAAAAGCGGTAATCGTTACGGAATCAAAGTTTCAGCCGATGCCCCAACTTATCATATAATTAAAGTGAGCACTACAACAAAGTTTGAACCGATTCTTGGTAGTAAAGAACAAGCTGAATACTTCTTAAAATCTTTAGAAGAAGCTTATGAAAAGAATCCTAATGAACTTCTTGAGTGCGAACTATTCGGACAAAAGATTAAGGATATCATCGGTGGTGGAATAGCAGGAAAACTAACTATTCTTCCTGAACCTATTAAAGTTAAACTTCAAAACATCATAAAAACGATATCTAACAAAGGGAAAACAAACTTAATTGCCTTCGTCTTTTAAAGCACCGCAAGGTGCTTTTTTTATTTTTATAAAGTTAAAAAAGTAGATTGAAAAAGCAATTTTGATATTTATTTGGGTTGCTTCTAGGCCAAAAAACAGTAAAATAAGCAAAAAAAATGGATAAATTTAATAAAATCTATTGATTAGTAAAGCGCTTTTATGGTAATTTAACTGCAAGGAGTGATTTATCATGAAAAGTAATGAATTTGTCGATGCAGTTAGCGCCGAAGGTCGTTTAACTAAAACTCAAGCTAATGAAGCTATCCACGCTGTCTTTACCGCTATGGCTAAAGCCTTAGTTGCAAATGAGAAAGTCAGCATCACCGGTTTCGGTATTTTTGATGTCAAAGTCAAACCAGCACATACAGGAATTAATCCAGCAACCAAAGAAAAGATTGAAATTCCTGAAAGAAAAGCTGTTGTTTTCAAAGCTGCAAAGAATTTGAAAGATAGTTTAAATTAATTAAACTGTAAAACGAGCCGGGAAAATCTACCCGGCTTTTTTGGTATAAAAATTTTGTTTCGCATAACATCATTTAACTTCCATATATTTAAGTATGAAAAACATTTTACTAATAGGAAGTACAGGGAAGATGGGCGAAATGATAAAAAAGAATATTCCTAGCCCGTTTTATATTGAAGATAGCATTGACCTTTCTTCAAGTTTGGTTAAAGACAAGCAGTATTATGCTGTATTAGACTTTTCAAGTCCAAAAGGAACGATGACTTATGCTCCGATATTTATTTCGCGTCACATTCCTTATATCGCTGGGACAACAGGATTAACAAATAGAATGATAGAGACTTTAAAAAAACTTTGTGAGGAACATCATTCTTATTTTAATCTCGTCCCAAATTTTAATCTTTCATTTAACGCTTTTATAAATTCTTTGATCGAAGTTAAGAAAAATTTTGACTCAGCATTAATAGAAGAATGGCACAATATAACTAAAAAGGATCTTCCTTCTGGATCTGCTTTAGCCATTCAAGAAGCTTTAGAACCGCTTAAAGTTAAGTTTGTCGTTCACCGAATTAATAAAACTAAGTTCATTCATAAAGTTACTTTGTTTTCTTCAACAGATTTATATAAAGCAAAACACATTGTGTTAGATCGTGTTGGATATATGAAAGGAATTGTTTTTGCATTAAACAACATTTCTCCTTTTGGTTTTAAGAATGGGTTATAATAGATATATGTTCTTAAATATATTGCACAAATTAAAAAAGGTCTGTCCTCAGGGTGAATTTTATATCGTCGGTGGAACGACGAGAGATTTTATATTGAAAAGAGAAGTTAAAGATATTGATATTGCTACTAATCTTCTTCCTGAAGATATTAAAGTTGCTTTTCCTAATGGTAACTATACTTTTGAAAAATATGGAATATCCTATGTTACAATCGATGGTCAAAAGATAACCTTAGCAACTTTCCGTGAAGAAAATAATTATCGAGATTTTCGTCATCCAACGAGCATTAGATTCGTTTCAGATTATTTAACTGATAGCCAAAGAAGAGATTTTACAATTAACGCTTTATATTTAGATGAAAATGGTTCAATACTTGATCCTTATGGCGGATTAGATGATATAAAACTTGGTTTAATAAGAACCATAGGTCCCGCGGAAGAGAGAATTAAAGAAGACCCTTTAAGAATACTTCGTGCTATCCGCTTCTCTTTAAATTTAAATTTCCACTTAGATTCTGATTTATATCAAGCAATAAAGAAAAATAAAGATCTTTTAAAGAATTTAAATGAAGGAAAAATTCAAGAAGAAATAGCTAAAACCATCCCTGAAAAAAGAGAAGAAATGAGACAATATTTATATTTACTTATCGATAAGAAGATGTAGAATATTTAAAACAAAACATTACGAAAACAAGAGGTTATGATATGGACGATTGGAGATTAATGGGACAAGAAAAAGTTTTATCTAATGTGGAATTAAAGAAAATGGACAAAAAATACATTCAAAGCAAGAGTGTTTTATGGCATGAGCATTGTATGTTTTGTACGGATAAGATTACAAATGAATACGGAAAAGATGCTTATGCTACATTAGATGAATATTATTGGATTTGTGAAGAATGCTTTAACGATTTTAAGGAAAAATTCAAGTGGACAGTAAAAGAATAAATATTGATGAATATCTTTATAAATACGGATTACATGATACTGTAGTCGATAAAATTTATGTTCAAGGGGATGAACTTGTTTTTTGTTTTGATTCAGGAATATATATCCTTGATGAAAATGGTAAAGAGATGGAAAAAACATCCAAATGTTTAATGTGTATTAAAATTGAAGGCTTTGATATCAAGAAAGCATTTGAACATATCGAAATATATGAATTTTATAAAGATAAAAAAATTCGTTAAATTGAATTAGAAGATTTTATAGAAAAAGT
>DNJQ01000104.1 GCA_003497225.1 Bacillota bacterium
ACATGAATAAACTCATTATGGTATAATTTTTTTATATGGGAGTATTTTATGATAGAACTTACTAATGTTACAAAAAGATATGGACAAAAAGTTGCTGTAGATGATTTAAGTCTTACGATTAAAGATGGTGAGATATTAGGTCTTATTGGTCCTAATGGTGCTGGAAAATCAACAACATTAAAGATGATTACCGGATTAACTGATATTACAAAAGGAACAATACTAGTTGATGGTTATAATATCGCTACACAGCCTTTAGAAGCTAAACAATGTTTCGGTTTTGTCATGGATTCACCAGACATGTTTCTTCAACTTAAAGCTATTGATTTTTTAACTTATGTTGGAAATATCTATGGATATAGTGGAATGGAATTAAAAAGTAAAATACTTGATTACGCGCATAGACTTGAAATAGATAATAATTTAAATCAATATATCGGAACGTTTTCTCATGGTATGAGACAGAAGATAATGGTTTTAAGTGCTCTTATTCATGAACCTAAAACTTTGATTCTCGACGAGCCGATGACTGGACTTGATCCAAAGAGCCAATTCACTATAAAAGAACTAATGCATGAGCATGTTAAAAGTGGTCACGCCGTTTTGTTTTCTACCCACGTTTTAGATACCGCAGAAAAACTATGCGATAGAATAGCGATAATTAATGAAGGAAAACTTGTGTGCTGTGGAACGCTTGAAGAACTAAAATCAAAAACAAAAGACAATAATCTTGAAGATATATTCTTGGAGTTAACTGCTAATGAAGAAAATAAATAGGCTTGTTCCCATATTTAAGTTAATCTTTAAATCTACAAATGTAAATTTTAATCAAAAGAAGAAAAAGAACAAGTTTACATCAAATATTCTTTTGATTGGTCTTATTACATTACTTTTTGCTGCTATTTTTATTCTTTTAAATGTGTCTAGCATTTTTCAAGTAAAAGATACAATACCAGATGAAGCTTTACAAGTTGCAGCAATTCAATCTTCTTACGCAACTAATACATTCGTATATTTAATATTTATCCTTTTATGTTTTGGGGTTAGTTCAGTATTTTCTACTTTGTTTTTAAGTACAAATGATCACTTTTTTCTTCACCTCCCCATAAGCGCCTCCGATATATTTTTAGCTAAATTTGTTTCTTCCCTTTTTATAGGGTGCTTTATAGGTTTATCTGTTCCTGTATCTAACTTAATAATTACATGTATTTTCAATCAGTATTTTAGTTTCCTTGGAGCTTTAAATACGCTTTTAATTTATCTTGGTCTATCTTTAGCAATCGTTTCTTTCATTTTCCTTTTTGGTATATTTTTAAGTGAAGTATGTCACTTAAAGAAACACAAAAAAGTCATGACTAGTGTCATGTTTATACTAATTATCTCTTTATCTATATTATTCTCTTTATCATTTAATCTTGATGTCTTAGACGAAATGCTTCAAAAGTTGTTTTCGTCAATCAATTTTATACCTTTAGGAATTGGAATTAGATCTTTAGGTTATTCATCTTTATTCTTCTTAGGTGGAATTATCTTTACCATAATTGCCTTCTTCATTACTCGTCGACCCTATATTCGTTCATTAACAGGTATGCAGGATAATCTAAATAAGATTAAGAGCTTAAAAGATGAAGAAGTTGAACAATTTGTTACTAATAGAATTTCTAAAACGAGCAAATCTTTCGTTATACGCCAATATAAAAGCGAGTTAGCCAGTTATTTTAAAACACCTGCGCTTTTCTTTAACGTTGTATTTGTTGCACTTTTAATGTCTATTATGTTTGGATTATCGATGAATGTTTCGATTATAGCTATTCATTATTCGAGTGAAGTTCAAGCCAATATGAGAGAGTTTGTTTCTCAACTAATGTGCTTTATCTACTTAGCAATTTCATTTTTAATTCCTTCATTTAATTGTGTAGCCTATTCAAAGGATCTGAAAAATGGTTTATTCCTTCTTTCAACTCCAGCTAATCAAAAGAAGATATTCCATATTAAACTATTAGCTTTGCCATCTATTATAGTTCCAATAAACTTCATAGGTCTAATATTAGCTACTTGTTTTTCTTTCTTTAATCCCGTAGAAATAATGATCTTTATTTTGATATTCCTTTTATCAAGTTTTGGTCTTAATTACTTAAATGTACTTTTAGATTTAGCATTTGGAAGTCCAAATTCAGAAAATGCTATTCAAATGACAAATAATAGCAAGCCAAGAATTTTAGCCTCAGTGTTTGATATATTAGTAGGTATTGTAATTTGTTTACCGTTATTTTTAACCTTTGTCTTTAGTTTTGATCCGATTTACTTATATGTAATTTCTTTAATTATAGCAGTTATATTCGCTTTATTAACAACTATCTTAACAGAAAAAAATCTCGCCAAAAACTTGACGAGATTCTATCAAAAATAAATAATCTTAATTTATCTTAGTTTTTCAAATGGAGTTACTTCTTCATCGATAACTTCAATCTTTTCAATTGTTACTTCTTTTAACGGTCTATCACTTTTAGAAGTTTTAACATTAGCTATTTGATCAATTACTTCTTCTCCGCTAACTATTGTTCCAAAAGATGCGTAATTACCATCAAGGAATTCAGAGTTTTTGTGAACGATAAAGAATTGTGATCCAGCAGAATCGAAGTCTTGTGCTCGAGCCATGGATATTACTCCGCGCTTGTGCGATAAAGTGTTTTTAACTCCATTAGTTAAAAATTCGCCTTTGATGCAGTAATCTGGTCCACCCGTACCATTTCCTAATGGATCTCCGCCTTGAATCATAAATCCTTTGATGACACGATGGAAAGTTGTTCCATCATAGAAGCCACTTTTAGCTAGTTCAACAAAGTTTGAGCAAGATATCGGGGCGTTTTTTCTATCGAGTTTGAAACTCATAACTCCATAATCTTTTACATATATTTTAATCATATTTCACCTCTTCACTATTATAGCAATTTAGTAGATATGAAAAAAGACCGTTTGTTTCTACGGTCTTAACTTAGGAGGCGCAAGCGGCTTACACTACAATATATGCGTGTTGCTTTTAAAATAGGCGTTAAGCGCCTATTTTTGCAAAAAAAGGGCGTTTGTCGTGATGCTTATTTGTTTCCAAATTGGAACGAAGAAGAGTGAATAAGATAATGCTATAGCAACTATTGCGCCAAAAAGTCCTTGTAATGCGTTTAAAGCGATATCAATAGTTGCGATAGAAAAGTCACGATATAAAATCATATCTGTTACAAAATAAAGTCCAGACATCACTAGTCCTGCTAAAATAGCATATACTGGAAGAAGTCCTAAACCCAATTTCTTATTTCTTTTCACCGTTATCCGGAATAAGTAACCAGATAAAATACCTTCCAAAGCTTTAATGATAAAGGTGAATGGTGCAAAAACACCGTATCCTAAAGCTAGATCACTTATTAATCCACTAATTCCCCCAACTGCTCCACCGATTAATGGATGAATTACTAAAGATATAAGGATGGTTAAAGCATCGGATAAATTTAAATAACCTTGCCCGTTATTTATCGGGATAGATATAAATACTGTAATAACAATATTTAAAGCAGTAAATATACTGATAAAAGCGATGCTTTCGATGCTTCTTCTTTTATTCGAATTTCTGCCCATTAATATTGCTACCGTTATTAAAGTCTTTAGCGCTGAGTATTTTCTTTCCTGGACGTTGAAGTTCATCGATTAAAATTTGTCCATCTTTAAGTTGAAGAACAATAGATTCTTTTTTAGCTAAAATAACTTTTCCTACTTCATCATCAACTTTATTATTCAATAAATGTGCTTTATAAATCTTTACTTTTTCACCGTTTAAATATAAATATGCTCCAGGAGTATAACTTAGTGCTCTTATATAATTAATGATTTCGTTACAGTTAAGCGATAAATTTATATGCTCCGCTTCACTTTTTATACTTGGAGCAAAGGTAACTAAACTTTCATCTTGTTTTATCGGTGTTATTTCATTAGCAAAAAATTTTAAAATGTTGTCTTTAAATACTTTAAATCCTGCTTCAACCATCTTCTTACACAAGGAAGAATAATTGTCATTAATATCGATATCAAACTTCTCTATTCCATATATATCGCCACTATCCATCGTTTTTTCCATCGCCATTAAAGTAGCTCCACTTTCCTTTTCTCCATTAAGTAAAGCATATTGAATCGGTGCTGCTCCGCGATATTTAGGAAGAATTGAGCCATGAATATTTAGTGCTTTATATTTACTTAAATTTAAAACCTTTTCAGATACTATTTGACCATAAGCAAAAGTTAAAATTAAGTCTGGTTTTAATTCTTCAATAAATCCATAATCTTTATTGAGCTTAATAGGTTTATGACATGGAATATTATATTTTGAACAAATCTTTGAAACAGGACTCTCTTTGTTATCTTTTTTACCATAAGGATTATCAGGTTGAGTTACAGCACCGATTATTTCTACCTGGTTCCATAAAATAATCTTTTCCAATAATTCAGCTGACATCGCTGGAGTACCTAAATATATCACTTTATACATAATGCACCACCTTTTGAACGTATAGTATATTATCACGAGAGAAGAAACAATGAAAGAAATTGAACACATTGATTTAAAGAATTTGAATGGTTATATAAAAAAGACCCCATTAAGTCATTATAAAGATAGTAATAACAACGATATATATGTAAAAGAAGAGTCTTTTAACCCTTCTGGTTCAATTAAAGATCGCGTGTTTTATTATGTTTTAAGCACACTAAAAAATGAAGGCAAGATAAAGCGAAACACTTTAGTAACTCTAGCAAGTAGCGGTAATGCCGCCATAAGTCTAGCTAAAATGGCACCGATATTTGATATTAATGTCGTTTTGTTTTTACCAAATAGCACAACAAACGAAAGACGAAAAATACTTAGTTTAACTAATGCTAAACTTTTATATATTGCTGGAAAAATGGAAGACTGCAGTAAAATAGCCCAAAATTATGCAGACGAAAATGAAGGAATATATCTCGATCAATTTTCAAACGAATTATTCCTTTCTTCTCACCAAGATACATCAAAGGAAATATTTGATGATTTAGATGATATTGATTATGCGATTTTAACTTCCGGAAGTGGAGTTACAATTAGTGCTTTAGGTCGAAGATTAAAAGAACATTATCCAAATCTTAAAATCATCGCCTATGAGCTTGAAGAAGCTAAATTTATCACGCAAAAAAAGTTCTTTCCTCATAAAATTGAAGGCATAGGTCCAAATTTTACACCCAAAAATCTTAACGCCTCTTTAATCGATAAGACTATTTCATTACCACAAGAACATATCCTCTCTTATTGCCAAAAACTATATTCTTTAGGTTATAATTATGGTCCATCAACTGTTGGATGCTTTTTAGCAATCAAATCACTTTCCCTTCAGAATAAGCATATATTGATTGTGAGCTATGATAATGCTGATAAATATCTAACTGCTCTAATCAATGAAAAAGAAGAAAACTGAATCATATTTTTCCTTTATAAAAAGACACGATAAAGCGGCGAGAAATAACCTACAAATCTTTCTAACCTATCCAGGATTTAAAGCGATAGTCTATTACCGCATCTCGCACTTTTTCTTTCGCCATCATTTAAAATTATTAGCTGAAATGATTACTTTTCACGTCCGAAAGAAAACAGGGATTGAGATTCATCCAGCCGCAAAGATTGGAAGAAACCTATTTATTGATCACGGATTTGGCGTTATCATAGGTTCAGATAGTGTTATTGAAGACAATGTCGTTATTTATCACGGAGTGACTTTAGGTGCCAAGGGAACTGAAAGACTTGGTGAAAAAAGACATCCAACGATAAAAAGCGGCGCAATAATAGGGGCAGGAAGCATCATTTTAGGTGATGTAACTATTGGCGAAGGAGCAATAATAGGGGCTGGAAGTTTAATAACAAAAGATGTAAAAGCTCATACAACTTTTGTCCAAAAAAGGCGGTGATTTTACCACCGCCCGAGTTCGAAAACTTTTGACAATCATAATCCGTTGGAGCTACTCGGCTATTAACCGACAAACGGAAATATGATGTCGGACCTCACAGAAGGGATGAGATCAAGTCTCCGACCATCTTTAGAATTGAGGAGAATAAATTACTTGTTTTCTGTCCGATAGCGTTGGCCCCTTCTCCTATCGCGTTTGGCTTTGCGTTAGGATTCCTATCATCTTCGATTATTCCGTCGGTAATAATCTCGCCGTTATTGACGGCTGTTTCGAGTTGAGTGATATCTTCTTCAACCTGCTCTTCCTTAACAGATTGTCCACCTCCGTAAGAAACAACAGCAGAGAAGATAACCAGCCCGGAGAAGATGATCAAGCATGTCTTGAGAAACTTCATTTCTTCACCTCACGCGCATAATATATTCTATTCCAAGCGTATTATTTGTCGAAAAAAAGTCAAATGCGAAATTAGTTGAAAATTTCATTGATTCCACTGGCTATTACATCCGCTAATAAGGGTATTGTATAATCAATTTCATTAGTGGTTAAAAAAAGTTTCTGGTCTTCTCTATCTTCTAAGTTTTTAATTAGAAGTCTTTTTTCTTCCGTATTATTAGACATTTCACTAATATAATCTTTAATTATTGAACTCATACTAACAACTGTTGCAACTCCAATACTAATAACTGGAACCTTTAAATAGTCTAATGATAAAATCTTTCGTGAATTTCCTATTCCTGCTCCTGGAACGATGCCTGAATCAGTAATCTGAATCACCTTATTTAAACGATTCAGTTTATGAGTCACTAATGAATCTATAGCGATAACATAATCGATCTTCTCTTGTTCAATTATGGCTTTAGCTATGGCGGCTGATTCAATTCCTGTTGAAGCAAAAACTCCTGGTGATAAAGAATATAAATTTTTCTTTCTTCTTTCGTGAGTCGGAAGAATTCTACTAGAAACTTCCGGTCCTAAAGAATCTGGGGTATAATCTTTATTTCCTATTCCTAAAACCAAAGCTGATTTATTAGTTAATTTCCATTTGCGTATTAAAGATTTTAAACTTTTAATTAAGCATAATCTTAATCCATAATCATTTGAACAGGCCGTATTATCAAGTAATATATAGCGCCCTTTAGGCTTTTTATAGATGTTATTTTCATCTAAGATATCAAGGTTTTCAACCTTTACGCCCTTAAAGTTATATCTATTAACTTTAATCTTTTTATCATTACTCTCTTCCATCGCTTCACTAGCGATATCAAAAAAACTATAATCCTTCATTTTGATTTACTTTTTCACTCTTTAAAGTCACAAACTCATAACCTAATTCTTTTATTTTATCTATTAATCTAGGTAGTGCTTTTATTGAATTTAAGTGATTTTTACTTTTATCGTGCATTAATATTATCGAACCTTTATTGAGTTTTTTAAGCCCATTAGAAACGATGCAGTCACAATTATTACCACTTTTCCAGTCTAAAGTATCGATAGTCCAGGTAAAAATTGTTAAATTCATCTCTGTCGCCACGCTTAAAAAATTATTTGTTATTATTCCATAAGGTGGACGAACAATAGTAGGTTTAAAGTTAATATAACTCGCTATTTCTTCTTGATTTTTCTTTAATTCATCGCGGATTTCTTTAGCACTGAGCTGATGAAAATTAGGATGGGTATAAGAATGTAAGCCTATCTGATGACCATCTTTCACAATATTTTTAAGTTGCTCTGAATTCTTTTTGATATTTTCACCAAGAATAAAGAATGTTGCTTTAATATTCTTTTCTTTTAAAATTTCTAAAACTTTTGGTGTACTTTCATTACTTGGACCATCATCAAAAGTTAAAGCTACTTGCATTTTATCAGTCACAAAATGGTTATATATCGTTCGTGGTTTTTCTTTTATTCCCGTTAGAGGCAATAAAAAAGATAATATAGAGAAGAATACTTTCATCTTGTACCTCCTCTAATATTATCTTCAAAGATAGATTTTATATACTAACTAGGTCTATCGGGGTTAACCGGTATGGTACCAGGATCAGTAATATCATAATGTTCAATGGCGTAAGCTAGATCTTCAAATACCAAATTATTGATATCACCCGAACAAACCTGATCTAAATATAAAGTGTATACACCATCAAACAATGCATTATTCGGCGTATATGACTTAAATAAGGTGAAGGCTAATTGTGAATTGACATTCGCGCGTTTAGTGCGGTAATCGCTATAATATGTAGCTGAGATATCTTTAAGAAGCGCTAATGAATTCTCTTCTCCAGCTACATATCCTGCATCCGCTAAAGTCATAGTGCTAATAGTTTCTGAATAGGAACCCATGAGTTTAAGAGCCTTTACAATGCTAGCTTCATCAGTTGCTGAAGCAAGATCTAACATACCTTTAATTCCTCGAGCCTCGACGATATTAAGTCTTAAATAATCACGACCATTATCATCAGGGGCAAAGAAGAAGTTCTCTAAGGTATTTAATATTGCGGTATCAGTTGTTACGCTCTTAAATCCCTTGGTTAGATAGGATGCTACAATTTCTGAAGCGAAGAGCGATTTAACAGCTTTAACTCCCGTACCATCCTCTTTAATCATCATGGTCTTCATAACTAGGTCATAAGCTTGTTTACCAGTGATTTCAAGGTTATTTTTATCAAAGCTTGCGTTAACCATACTAGCTAAGTTCTTTAAGAATGAATTTAATATATTGCATTCTTCACGTAAATCTTCTTCAGTATGAGCGTAGGGGAAGAAGAGTTTTCTAATTCTCGCGGCTTTAATATGATCATTTGCACCAGAATCAAGGTCACGAACTAGATCAACTAATTCAGCACCGGTATTTCTTAAATAGGAATAAACGATATATTCTTTATTATCGCTAAGTAAATCCATCTTATCGATTGGACCTAAGACGCGATAAAGGTCGAAAACATCTTCGTTAAATCCTGTCTCCGAACTATCGATATAATATCCATTTCCCGCCGAATCAACTTTATAAAGGTTATCTGCTAATTCAAAGAAGCCCTCAAGTTCATGATTCCAGAACGCCATATCCTCTTCGGAAGTTGTTAAATGAACACGATAATTAATATCATAATATACTCTCGAATCTACTGTTATAAGTGTTGTAATATTGAAAAGTTCGAAAGCTTGTTCAAAGAATGTTGGCAAAGCTTGGTGGAGAATCTTACTATCGTTAAAGCAAGATAAGATGCTTCTAACTTGTGTTGGTGAAAGTGAGGACATGTTGTTAAGATTATTGATATCTATACCATTGACATTTCTTAAAAGTCTAATGATCTTAGAGTTTTCTTGCATGACTTTTGCTCCACTTGGTGAAGTAGTATCAACCCAATCAGTTATCGAAGTTATAACTGACTGCATGCTTGTTTTAGCACGAAGCTTTACTTGATGTTTCTCTTCTGCCGTCATTTCTTCTTTTTCGACATTGTTAGTAATCATTTGATCTAACTTGATGTAATTAAATAAAGAAGAAATAATAGTTTCGTGTAAACTCAAACGTTCAAGAGGCTTATTGACTGTAAATGATTTCATACTAGCAACATCGTCTAGAACTTTTTGAAGTGTATTTAATTGAGCTTCAGTTAAATTGCTTATAGTATTAAACATCGTATCTAATTCGCCAGTTTTAAACTGATTATAAACATCAACGAGATAATTGATCTCGGATTTCTTCTCTTCTTTAGTCATCGTATAGAAGACGCTAGTATTGAGCGAACGTAAATCGATTGAGTTATCTTCATCTAAAACGATAGGAGCGATATTTTGAATAGCCTTTTCAAGCATATCTGGTAAAACTATTGATAATGTATTAGTTTCAACTAATGACTCTAAAATTATTCTTAAAGTATTAGCATCAACACTATCACCAGTAATATTATCTACACCAGTTGTTTGAATGACGCTAAGAAGATTAATCAAATTAGCGATTTCTCCTTTTTCAGTTACAATTACTTCTTCAGTATCAATCGTAATAGTTTTTTCCTGTTCAACCCATTTCCAACCTTTATTTAATTCACCAGTTGAAGGATCACAAGATTGGAAATATGTAGGATCGATGGAATCTCCTAAAACTCCTTGGAAGGAATCGTTATTAAAAACCTTATCGAGCAAGTCGCCGAAATAATCGAAGTATAATCCAGTATCTTGTTGACGAACACCTAAAACATTGGTTTGAGAGAAGGCGGTCAAAATGGCGTTAACTCGAGTTAAATCGGAATTGAGCCAATCAATATTAGCTAAATCCGCTGAAGAACTAATCTTCTTTAAGCTATCGACGACACGAGCTAAACACTCTCCTTCATTCTCCCAGTCTTTAACGACGTAGAAATCTAATGATACTCCGATATCTTGAATGATAGGTGAAACATTCTTATTAAATATTGAAGCTAAAGATGGGGCGAATACATCACTTTTTCCTAATGTTGTTAAAATGTCCTTAATTAGTTTTCCATCGATATTATCTAATGTAATATCTCCAGAAGTAAAGAATGACATATTATTTTTTACAACTTGGAGTGAATTTACAATCTTATCTATTTCTCCATTTTTTGTTCCTTCAATATACCATTCGATTGAAGAAAGATTATTTGGAACAATAACTCCGACATCTTGCAATGCCTTTTGTTTAAGTATTCCCTCAATAAGGGCTTCGAAGTTACGATCTTTTTCTATTTCTGCACTTCCGTCAATGCGGTGAGATGGATTAATAATAGAAGATTTATACATCTTTACTAGAATATCTCTAACTTTTTCTAAATCAAGTTTTTCCATAGCTTGTTGAACTGTCAATGATGAATTAGATAAAGTATCAGAAATTTCTAAGGCATCGCTAGCTATATCAAGTATCGTTGTTAATTCATTTTTCATTTGAGTTGAATCATCAAAGGTGAAACTCAAATCATCAACACTTAAGCCGAATAACATATCGCTGGAAATATTGGAATCTTTGAGTGCCTTTTTGACTAATCCTGGGAAAGCAGCTAACATAAGTTTTGAATTAGAAGCGACACTAATAACATTCTTTAGTTCTTTAACATGTGTATTATTCTTAAAATCAATCTTATCTAAAGGAAGATTGGGGTTATTATAAATAAGAGGAACAATATCGATAATCGTGTTAAATTCATCGATTAAATTCATATCCTCACTGCTAAAGACATCGTGGATAGTTCTTTCATCGACATATTCACCAACGGATGGAACGCTTGATAATAGTTTAGTGACTAATGATTCTAGATCAACTGAATCGATGAGGTTTAAATTAAGAAGTCCTAAAACATCTTTTTCCTCATCTCCACAAATCGCTTTTCTTATAAATTCAATCTTTTCATTATCTTTCAAGGCTTTATTTAAAAGTTCTTCAAAATTTATATTATTTAGTGACGTTATATTAAACGCCTTTAAAAGATTTGATAAACAAGTAGCTAAACATTTAAGTTCATGATCCCAATCAAGATCTTTAAGAAGTCCTGAATCGGTTGGGAAGATATCTTGTCCTAAGGATTTATTAACTTCTTTTAAAACAGGGCTCATGATGAATGGAAGATTTTTATCAATCATCTCTATTGATGTAATTGAAGTTAAAGCATCACAGTATTGATCCATATTAGCTAGATACACAGTGAAATTAATTTCACTTGGCGTAACACGGTTAAATAAACCTGCATCATAAATCTTTTCGTAGAATGCACTAACAGCATTCATATCATTTTTCCAATCAATATCTTTGAAGTCTAATTCATTGATTACTTCTTTCATTGATGGATCATCTATGACATTTTGTCCCATACTTATTAATCCCGGGATGATATTAATAATAAGTTTAGATTTTCCTAAAAGTTCTAATACTTGTTTAATCGTATCCTTTGCTAAAAGTTTCTGATAGTCAATAACAGGATTTCCGCCATTAAAAGTTACGGCTGGTAAAACTGGTTTAACTACTGTTAATAAAGTTTCTAACTCATTAAGAAGTCCCATCTTAACTCCATTAACTTCAACCTCAACTACTTGGTTGACTATTCCATCTGAAACTGGAGATAAAACTTTTAATGTACTATATAGTGCTGAACTATTATAGGCATCAATTCCTTTTTTAATCGTATTATATGTATTATCATCTAAAACTTTCATTTCGTGAGCCGAATCGATATATTCAGGTCTTTCTGTTACTATTTTGGCCATTGAAGATAATGGTGAAAATAACATAACCATACATAGTGCGCCATCTAATAAACCACATAGTGCACCAGCCCAACGAATCTTCTTTTTCTTGCGTAATTTCTTTGAAATAAAGTGTTTAAAAATCAAATGATAAAATAGTGTTGCTAAAAGACTTCCGATTAATAAAGTCAATATCATTAAAACAAAGAATATCGCGCAACTAAGAAGTGAATGAGCTAAAGCCAAACAAGTTCCATAAAGATCACTTCCTGTTACTGGTGAAATCTTTCCAGAATTAACTAAAATATTTGCTAATGTTTCATCAAATGTTGTTAGCTTAACATCTAATATTTCCGCATCAACATGAAAGGTTGTAGCAAAATTTATTTTACAGATAGCATTAGTAATAGGTTGTGAACAGAAAATCATAACAACAAAACATATGCTTCGGAATATAAGTTTGAAAGAAGTCTTCCAAATTCCCTTCCATAATCCGATTAGTGATGCTATAACTACTAGCGCTATCATGCCTACTAGTACTAAATTTGCTATAAGTGTAATATCCATAACTATTCCTCAAATTTACTCATGATTATTATAAAGTAAAT
>DNJQ01000105.1 GCA_003497225.1 Bacillota bacterium
CTTAAAACCGGTAGAAACAACATTAATAAAATGAAAAAGTGTTACTTTAATAAAAGTATTATGAAAAAAGACTTTATAAAAGACTTTACAAAGAAAAAATAACTATGATATACTTCTATTAATTAAAAGTAACTAGGAGGCTTAAGTATGGCTAGAAACGGAGAGGAAGCTCACTACATAAAGATTGCGCAGGATATTTGCGGAAAAATATTGACAGGAGAATATCCAGAGGGCACATTGCTTAAAGGTCGCTCAGTTCTTGGGGGCTATTATGGTGTTTCCCCTGAAACTATGCGCAAAGCTTTTTCATTATTAGAGAAAGAAAAAATTGTCGAAGTTAAGAGAGGAGTTGGCGTATATGTCGATTCTGTCTTAAGAGCAAAACAATTCTCTGATAAATGGAGAGCAAAGACAAAGGTCGCAACAAAATATAGAACAGTCAATGATATATTGAAGCAAAAGGCTGCTCTCGAGCAAGAATTATCAGCAGCTATCAAAGATATGCGCGATGCATTTATGTTCCAAACAAATGAATCAGTGCAATTCTCTGAAGTTGAAATCCCACAAGGATCATGGATTGATAATAAGACTATCGGCGATGTTTATTTTTGGAACTACACCGAAGCAACAATCGTTGCAGTTGTAGGTGCAAATGGAACACAAACTTCACCTGGACCTGATTATCCACTTCACGTCGGCGACAAACTTCTTTTCGTCGGTAAAGATGATTTGAGTTTTGAACGTGTTCTTTCCTTCTTAACTTACGGCGTTCTTGATGAAAACGCTGAAGGAACTGAAGGAGAATAATCCTAATCAAGTAAAAACGGCGCGTCTCGCGCCTTTTTTCATGAAATAGAATAGGAAATTATGAAAATAGTTGTTGTCAGTGATACACATCGTCAATTGGATGAAATTAAAAGTGTTTTATTGAAAGAAAAAGATGCTGATGTATTTTTACATTGTGGTGATAGTCAGCTAGAACACTATCAGCTATATCCTTTTATGAGTGTGCAAGGAAATTGTGATCGTTATTCTTCTTTTCCTGAAGTTAGAATAATTACAACTGAATATGGAAATATTGTAATTCATCATGGTCATCTAAGATATAAATATAATTTAAAGTATTTAAAAGAACACAAAGCAAAGATTTGTTTATTTGGGCATACACATGTAAAGACGGATATTAATTTGGAAGGGATATTATTTTTAAATCCCGGATCCTTAACTTGTCCTCGTGATGGAACAAAAGGAAGCTATTTAGTTATTAATTTAACTGAAAATAATGTCGATTATGAATTTAAATATTTATAGATAGATTTTGACAAAATTTATAATCATTGAAAAAAAGATAAGTAGCATTTAGAATATATTTAAGAGGTATAGATATGGGAAAAAAGTTAGAAGCAACAGTTATGGAAACCGCTAATGAGAAATCCTTAGTTTGTGTAAAGGATGTTTATTATATCGTTAGGGGAACCTTTGAACGTGGTACACTCATAAGTTTCGATGCTGAAGATGCTCTAGCAATGCCAAGTTATCTTTTTGCCATTGCTGCACTTAATGAAGAAAACTTAGATAGTACTTTTGATTTTATTCGCAGTAACTGGTTTGGAGGATGCCAGTAATCTTTTAATCGGTCTATCTCTTGTTCTTTAAGCATATCTTTTTTTGAGGGTGTGCTATGAATAAGGTCACGGATATTCTATCATTTGTTAACAAACACGATATCAAGTTTGTTAAAGTTTCTATCATTGATTTATTGGGCCAAAAGAGATCAGTAGAGCTACCGATTTCATGTTTGGCTGATGTTAGAAACAACCATTTAAAATGTGATTCTAGTTCTATTTTGGGTGGAAAAAGTGTTCATAACTCTGATATGAATATAAAAATAGATGAATCATCTTCATCTCTTTCTAGTGATTGTACATTAGAGATTTATGGAAGTTTAGTTGAATCAGATGGTACACCTTACGAATTAGATTCACGGTATATATTAGAAAAGCAACTTCAAATATTTAAGAATAGGGGCTATTTCTTAAATGTTGGACTTGAGCCGGAATTTTACTTAGTGGATCAAGAAAAGTTGGAACCGATTGATGCTTTATCGTATTTTAGTTTAGAAGAGGATGATTTAAGTGCTTTAATTAGAAGGAAAGCGGCTTTAGCGTTATTAAATGAAGGATATGTAATTGGACCTTATCATCATGAAGTAGGGCCAGGACAGTGTGAAATTAACTTTTCATATGCGGATGCACTAAATGCAGCAGATAGATTATATCGTTATAAAGAAATAATTAAATCTGTTGCTAGAAGTGAAGGATGTAGAGCTACATTCCTTCCTAAGCCTTTTTCAGATTTACCTGGATCTGGTATGCATTTAAACTGTTCTATTTCGGATGAACAAGGAAAAAATCTTATATATAATCCTTATGATGAAAAAGGCATCTCTCCTTTAGCAAATAGATTTATAAGTGGAATTCTCTATCACAGTAAAGCAATTACCGCTTTTGCATGCACTATATCAAATTCCTATCTACGTCTTCATAGCAATCTTGAAGCTCCAGGTGATATTAACTTCTCTTATAATGACCGAACAGCAGCAATAAGAATACCTGAAGCGTCACAAGATAAAAAAAGATTTGAAATACGTTATGTAGATAATACAGCGAATCTTTATCTTCTCTTATCTAGTATTATTATCGCTGGACTTGATGGTATAGATCATCCTAATCGTTTATTTGATAATAAAAAGAAAGAGGAGCTACCTCATACCCTTGAAGAGGCGTTATTTGAATTATCAAATGACGAACTGATTTCTTCAAGTTTAGGAAAAGATTTAATCGATAGATATACCAAAATTAAGAAGGAAGAAAACTACGATATTCCAATAAGTGTGGCTATTAAAAGATATTAACGCCATCTCC
>DNJQ01000015.1 GCA_003497225.1 Bacillota bacterium
GTAATGAGCGTTATCTTGGGAGGTCAAATTATTAATAATAAGTAATCCTATTTATAGTTATTAATTGCTATTATATAGTTTTAGTGTTAATATATTTTTTATGTTATAAGGAGAAATTCTATGGAAGAAGAAAAGAAGACCAATACAGAAGTAAAAAAATCGTCTCCCAGAAAGACTAAAACAACTGGAACAAGTAAAACAACAGGAACAACAAAAAGTGGTGCAAAGAAAACTACCACAACAAAACCTGCAACAACAAGAAAAAAGACACCAACCAAAAAAGTTGAACCAGTTGAAAATAAAGAGGCTGAAGTAAAAGAAGTAGTTCCAGTCGTCGTTCCAGAAGTAAGTGAGACAAAAGCTTTAGTTGCGGAAAAAGAACCAGAGGTAGTTGTAGTTAATGAAAAGGCTCCTGAAGTTACCGAAGCTAAAATTGAAGAATCACCAAAAGAAGAAGTTACTGAAGAAAAAGCCGAGCCTAAAAAAGGTTTAGGTGCTCAACCTACAAAGATCGAGACTGAAAAAGAAAAGCCAATTCAAATTCAACTATCTGGACTTGAACCAGTAGAAGATATTGAGGCATATGTTGAAGGAAAGAGAAAACCTTTCTACTCATATCTATTCAAAACAAGACTTGTATCTTATATAATTATTGGATCTGTTTTGGCAATAGTTATCGCATTATTCATAATACTATTTGTCAAACACCCAGAAAGTCAAAATGATATCTTTAATATCATAACCTATGTCCTATTAGGAATTGTTATTGCTGGTGTAATAGCTAACTTAGTTTATTCAAGAATGATAACTAAGAAACAAACAGTAGTTATGAATCAATATATTATTGATATTGTTGGTCAAATCCACGCTACCTGCTTTGGACCTGGCGTAGGACTTGATGATGCTGTTGTTTATCCTAATGTTAAGATTGATGTTCAAGATGTCATTAATGCGCATCTTTATACCATCATTAATCGTGTAGAGTCACGTTCTTATTTAACAGCTACTTTAAATGGTGTCACACTTAGATCTGCTGATATTGCAGCTGTTGTTCCAAATACTATAGTTAAGCTTTCTAGTAATGTTCCTTTAAGAGGACAAGAATCTTATGCTATTTATGGACGTTTCTTCGCTTATGATAAGCCATTAGCTAGCAAAGAAGCATTAATCATTTGCCGCAATGAGAATAACTGTGTCTTACCTGATCATTTAAATAGATATCAAACTGTTGAAGTGCCGTCTTTAAATTCTGCCTTTACTGTATATGCAACATCTGAAGAAGTTTGCCACCAAGTTTTAACTGAAGAAATCGTATCAAAACTAAATGAATTTACTGTTGAGGCTCCATTACTTAACTACATTATTTCTTGGAATGAATGTGGATTATATGTCGCTACAACATATAACGATGATTATATGGCCTATCCAGTAAATAAACCTGTAAAAGAAAAAGTTTATTCTTCAGTCGCTAACGACACAAAGAAAATACTTGATATAATTAAATCTTTATAAAATGAAGTCTTATCGTCTTGTTGCCTTTAAAAAGAATGGTGAAGCGCATCGTTTATGGCAGAGACTTAGTTTGATTAATACTTTAGATGATTACTATGTTTTTGCTTCGCTTTATCCTTCGATAACAGAAAAGAATGGAAGATCATGGTCTGATGAAGAGCGAACTTTGTATTTTTGCCATAGAAAAAAATTCTTTAATGTTGTTGTGATGTTTAAAAAAGATAATAGCATAGTTTATTATGTTAATATCGCAACACCAACTTCATTACTTGAGAACAACACTTATGGCTACATTGATTTGGATCTTGATGTGAAACTTTTATCTGATAAGACAATTAAGATTTTAGATGAAGAAGAGTTTAAAGAAAACTCAGTCAAATTTAACTATGATAGTGATCTTATTGAGGTTGCAAGAAAGACAGTTGATATAGTTATAGAGATGATGAAAAATAACGATATTGTTTTTAATGACGAAAACAATAGAAAGATATTGAATAGTTATGAAAAAGAACGTATTAGATGGTAAAACATATCTTTCTTCAAGTTTAGAAGAAACACTAAAAATTGGTGAGATGATTTCTAAATCTCTTCCTGATGGCAGTGTTATTTTAGCCGAAGGCGAACTAGGTGCAGGAAAAACTGCTCTAGCTAAAGGAGTTGCTAAAGGATTGGGTATTAAAGAAATAGTTAATTCACCAACATTTGTTATCGTTAAAGAGTATCAGGGAGAAAATAAACATTTCAATCACATCGATGCTTATCGATTAGAAGGCGAAGAAGAAGTTACTGATATCGGCTTAGAAGAACTTCTCGGCGAAGAAGGAAGTATTTCTTATGTTGAATGGAGCGAATTTATTCAAGAATATATTGATAGAATTAAAGTTCACTTATTTAAAGTGAAGATAACATTCGTTGATGAAGAAAAAAGAAGAATAGAGTTTGAGGTAATCCATGAATAGAATATATATTGATACGTGTACACCAGCGTTTTTACTTGCCGTTAGTAACGGAAAAGAAACACAAGTAAAAAAGGAGCGGGGAAAAAAGAAAGCTGCCGAGGTTTTGTTTCCATATTTAAAAGATCTTTTAGATAACCTCAATTTAACTCTATCTGAAATTGATGAAATTTACGTTACTTGTGGTCCAGGTTCTTATACTGGAGTTAGAATTTCTCTTACTTTTGCTAAGGTTATGAAAGTAATTAATGAAAAGATCAAAGTCTATACTATACCGTCTTTAACGGCTTTACTTAGTGGAGCAAAGGAAAAATCCATCTCTTTAATTGATGCTAGAAATTCAGCGTTTTTTGCTTTAACGTTTGATGGAACTAATTATTCTGAATTTCAAAGAATGGAATTAAGTTCTGTTAAAGAATATATTAACCAAGGCTATAAGCCAGTAATTTATGAGGATGATGAAGAAAGCTTAAATAAACTTTCTGGTTATGATGTAATTAAGGTTGATGTACTGAAGGCTATGCTTAGCGCAAATAACTATAATGAAGTAAAAGACTATAACGATATTAAGCCGATATATTTAAAAGGGGAAGGAAGATGATAAATATTATCAAAACTTCTAAATTAGATGAAAAGATTCTTTCTGATATATTAAAGAT
>DNJQ01000115.1:0-1120 GCA_003497225.1 Bacillota bacterium
GACCAAAAAAGTGGCAGTTGATTCTGTATAAAGAATAATTTGTCCATAGTTAAGCAAAATAATAATGATGTTGGAGGAAAACATGAAGCAAGATAAAATTAATAAGGAGATGAATAAATTTCTAAGCTATTTATATATGGGAGAAAATACCTTTAGGATTTATTTAAGAAATGTTCAAGAAGATGATTTAATGGACTTATTAACTACCCATATTAATAAATTTAAAGAACATGAGCAGAACATAGAAGAAAAAATATCCAATTATTGTGCAGTAAAAAAGAATCTTTCATTTATGCAGAAAAGAGTTCTATGTATGGAAAGAATGAAGGCTGATGGAAGAAGTGATATGAAATTAGCTTTTCTTGCTGTCAAAGCCATAAATATGGGATTAGAAAGTGCAATGAAGTTTTTATATGAATATTATAGTTACTTACCAAAAGACTTCGCCGATAATGCGCTAATAATCGTCGCGTATTATGGCGAAGTCAATTCAGATTTAAAAGCTTATATTCTTAAAAAGATTAAGAAAGACTAGTTTATTTTATATTGATCTTTATCAATAGATATATTAACACAATCAGTTATATCACCTAAAAGTATTTTTTCTGCTATTAGTGTTTCAATATTTTGTTGAATATAGCGTCTTATTGGACGAGCACCATAAGCAGAATCATAACTATCAGATATTATTTTATTAACTACATCGCTAGAATACTCTAGTTTAATGTTTTTGACTGCAAGTCTATTTCTTAAATCCAATAAAAACTTTTCAGCAACTTTATAAATCACATCTTTACTTAATGAATTGAACATAATTATATCATCAATTCTATTGAGAAATTCTGGCTTAAAACTCGCCTTGAGTAATTCTTTAACTTGCTCTTGTTCTTTTGGTGTATTTCCTTTAAGTAAATACTCTGATCCTAAATTACTGGTCATTATTAATATAGTGTTTTTAAAATCTACTGTTCTTCCCTTACTATCTGTTAGACGTCCATCATCTAAAACTTGAAGAAGAATATTAAAAACATCTGGATGCGCCTTTTCTATTTCATCAAACAAAACTATAGAATATGGTTTTCTTCTAACCGCTTCAGTTAATTGTCCGCCTTCTTCATAT
>DNJQ01000115.1:1423-4858 GCA_003497225.1 Bacillota bacterium
GTTAATTGTCCGCCTTCTTCATATCCAACATAGCCCGGAGCAGCACCAACTAAACGTGATACAGAATACTTTTCCATGTATTCGGACATATCGATTCTAATTATTTGCTGATCAGAATCGAATAACTGCTCAGCCAGGGCTTTAGCTACTTCCGTTTTACCTACACCAGTAGGTCCTAAAAACATAAATGAACCTAAAGGTCTATTGCTGTCATTAATTCCAGCTCTAGCACGCAATATAGCATCACTTACTTGAGTAATTGCTTCATCTTGTCCTATAACTCTCTTTTTAAGTTCTTCTTTTAATTCTAGGACTTTGCGGGATTCGCTCATAGATAGTTTATTAACTGGAATGTGCGTCCAAGATGAAACGATAGAAGCGACACTTTCTTCAGTAACTACTTCGTTTAATAAACGATTATCGCTACTGCTCTTTTCTTGAAGTTCTTTAATCTTCTTTTGAGTCAAAGGTATATCGTTGTTTTGAATTTTAGCAGCTAAATTATAATTAACATCCGAATAGGCTTTATTTAGTTGAAGTTGAGCTATATCTAAATCTTTCTTCAATTTAGTTATTTGCTCTAATCCACTTTTTTCTTCTTGCCATTTAGCTGTTAATTCATTTTGCTTGGTCTTAAGATTTGCTATTTCTTCTTCAATATCTTTTCTTCTTTTAATAGCGCGAGAAGAATCATCTTTTCGAATTGAAACTCTTTCTATTTCAAGTTGCATAATACGGTGATTAACTTCATCGAGTTCTTCTGGGAGCGAATCGATGCTCATTCTAACTTTTGCACAAGCTTCATCAATTAAATCTAACGCCTTATCAGGTAAAAATCTATCTGCTATATATCTTTTTGATAAAGTAACTGCAGCAATTAATGCATCATCTGTAATAGTAACACCATGATGGGATTCATATCTATCTTTTAAACCACGAAGAATGCTGATTGAGCTTTCAATACTTGGTTCATCAATTAAAACTTTTTGCATTCTTCTTTCAAATGCTGCATCTTTTTCAATATACTTACGGTATTCATCGAGTGTTGTTGCTCCAATACAGTGCAATTCACCACGCGCTAACATAGGTTTAAGTAAATTAGCAGCATCCATTCCCCCTTCGCCAGTAGCACCAGCGCCGATTAGTTGATGGATTTCATCGATAAATAGAATTACATTACCTTGACTCTTTTTAACTTCATTTAAAACAGCTTTGATTCGATCTTCAAATTCTCCACGATATTTCGTTCCAGCAATTAAAGCACCTAAATCTAGTTCAAATACTGTGGTGTTTTTTAAACTCAAAGGTACATCGCCTTTAAATATTCTCCACGCTAAACCTTCAACCACAGCGGTTTTACCAACCCCTGGATCTCCGATAAGAACTGGGTTATTTTTGCTTTTACGCGAAAGAATTTGAATAACTCTTCTTATTTCTTCATCGCGTCCAATAATCGGATCAATTTTTCCCATCGCAACATGTTCTACGAGATTACGACCATACTTTTTAAGTACCTCATAAGTATCCTCAGGATTATCTGAACGAACATGATTACCACCACGAATATTATTAATGGCATCAACAAAATGCTTCTTATCATAATTATCTATATTTTTAAGTTCTTTAATGACAGAATTTTTGCTGTCAAATGAGGCTATTATAATGTGTTCCACCGATAAAAAGTCATCATCCATCTTCTTTTGAACTGCATATGCATTATTTATTAATTCGCTCAAATCAGAAGTCATAGTAATATCTTTTTGATCACTTTTAACTTTTTTATCAATGTCATCATTTAATACTTTTTCTACATCACTAGCCTTGATTGATAATTTAGATAAAATAGATAAATAAATTGAGCCTTCTTGCGAAATTAAAGCTTTTAAAAGATGAGCAACATCTATAAGTCCTTGCCCTTTTTCCTTAGCTATATTTCTCGCTTCTTCAATAGCTTCTATAACTTTTCTTGTATATTTTTGTTCCATAATTTCTTTTGCCTCCTAGCAAAAATATTATATGACAAAAATTAGCACTTTCAACACATGATTGCTAAAATATGCTTACACATTTTAAATTGTGTCAACTTCTAATTATTTAACTAATTTTAAAGAAGCAAAACTTTTTTTACCTCTTTTAATAAAGTAATACTTTCCTAATAAAGCGTTATTTTCATTAATCTCGTAGTTTTCATCTTTAATTACTTGTCCATTGACATTAATTGAACCAGCATTTAAAAATTCTCTCGCTTCTCGACGACTAGATGCTAATTTAAGCTGAATCAAAGTATTTATCAATGTATCACTTTGATTAGATTCAAGCGTTTCAAAAGAATTTGAAAGTTCTTCTAAAGCTTCTGAACTTAAAGTTTTATATTCACCTGTGAACAAGGCTTCTGACATTTTTTTGCATTCTTCAGCCTTGTCTTCACCATGAAGCGAAGTTACCATTACACGAGCTAATTCTTTTTGTCCTAAACGAAGTCCAGGATTTTCCATATGTTTTTGGGAGATGGCTTCGATTTCTGCAATTGGACGATAATCAAAAATCTTTAAGAATTTCTCAATACTCTTATCATCAGTATTCATAAAATATTGATAAATCTTATATGGACTTGTCATCTTTGGATCAAGATATAAAGCTCCACTTTCAGATTTTCCAAATTTCTTTCCTTGAGCATCAGTTATGAGTTTTAAAGTAAAGACCTCAGCATCTATATCATTTCCTAAACATCTTTTTACAAAGTCTAATGAAGATGTAAGATTTCCCCACTGGTCACCACCGCCAATTTGCATATGACAGTCATAGTTTTTATACAAATTCAAAAAATCACCTGATTGAAGAATCATGTAGGAAAACTCAGCATAGCTTATTCCAACTTCCAAACGCGACTTAACAATATCTTTATCCAACATATAATTGATTTGGAATAATTTACCATAATCACGAAGATATTCAATAACAGAAGTCTTTGACCATAAATCATAATTATCAACGATTAAGCCTTTGTCATTAGAAGAAAAATCTAAATATTTTTCAAGCTGTTTCTTAATGCATGAAACATTGTGTTTAACTCTTTCCTCTGTTAAAAATGAACGTTCAGACTTTTTACCACTTGGATCACCAATCATTCCCGTTCCACCACCGATAACAGCAATAATGCGATGTCCAGCTAATTGTAAACGACGAAGCATAGTAATCATTACAAAATTTCCAAGTTGAAGACTCTCCGCTGAAGGATCAAAACCGCAATAAATAGTCTGCTTACCTTCTAACATTGTGCGAACTTTTTCATCATTTGAGCATCTATCTAGAAGTCCTCTAGCAATTAAATCATCAATAATATTCATATTTGCCTCCAACTAATAACTTTATTATTTTAGCACTATTTAATAAATAATAATAGAAGTTAATTAGATTGCTTCCGCCATCTCCCTT
>DNJQ01000116.1:0-582 GCA_003497225.1 Bacillota bacterium
GAAGTAATTAATTATATTCCTTACTATTCATTAAGCTTCATTTTAAATAAATTGACAGATAAAGAAAAATGTCAATAGATTATTAGCACTTATGTGTTGACATTGCTAATATGCTGAATAAAATATTTAATGTAGGCGAAAGCCAAGGAGGGTAAAATGATTAAACCATTACGTGATTACGTTTTATTAGAAGTTGAACCTAAAGAAAAAGTTGTCGGTGGGTTCATAATTCCTGAAAGCAAGGAAAAACCAAGCACAGCTAAAGTTGTTGCTGTTGGGCCAGGAAAAGAAGTAGATGGAAAGCTTGTTTCTATTCCAGTAAAAGTAGGGGATAAGGTAGTATTTAAAGAATACTCAACTACAGAATATAAGGATGGAGACAAAAAATATTTATTAATTAAAGCTGAAGATCTTTTAGCAATTGTTGAATAAGGAGATAGAAAAATGGCAAAACAAATTAAGTATGGACTAGATGCAAGAACATCATTAATTAAAGGTGTTGATAAACTTGCTGATACAGTTAAGATTACTTTAGGACCTAAAGGAAGAAATGTCGTTTTAGATAAAGGATATGGTTCACCA
>DNJQ01000116.1:893-1891 GCA_003497225.1 Bacillota bacterium
CTAATGATGGTGTTACTATTGCTAGAGAAATAGAACTACCTGATGCTTATGAAAATATGGGGGCAAAACTTATTTACGAAGTTGCTAATAACACCAATGATGTTGCCGGTGATGGAACAACAACGGCAACCGTTTTAGCTCAAGAAATCATTCATCGTGGAAGCGAATATGTTAGTAAAGGCGCAAATCCTGTCTTTTTACGCGAAGGTGTTGAAAAAGCTGGAAAAGCAGTTGCTGAAAAGCTTTTAACTAAAGCTAGAAAAGTTGAAACTAGCAAAGATATTGAACAAGTTGCTACTATATCTTCTGGATCAGAAGAAATCGGCAAGATTATCGCTGATGCCATGGAAAAGGTTGGTAAACAAGGCGTTATTTCAGTTGATGAAGGAAAAGGTTTTGATACAACTTTAGAAGTAACTCAAGGACTTCAATATGATAAAGGATATATTTCACCCTACATGGTAACTGACCATGAAAAAATGGTGGCTGAAATAGAAAATCCATATATTCTTGTAACAGATCAAAAAATTAGCAATATCCAAGATGTTATTGGTTTATTACAACAAGTTGTTCAAACCGCTAAACCACTTTTAATCATCGCTGATGATTTAGAAAATGAAGTTACATCAACATTAATAATCAATAAACTTAGAGGATCATTCAATGTTGTAGCCACAAAGGCTCCAGAATTTGGTGATAATCAAAAGAACATTCTTCAAGATATTGCAATATTAACCGGTGCAACATTCTATAGCAAAGACTTATCTATGGAACTTAAGGATATGCAAATCACTGATTTAGGTTCAGCAAAGAAAGTCATCGTTACTAAAGATAATACCACCATTATTGATGGTGCAGGTTCAAAAGAAGAAATTGATAAGAGACTTGAAGAACTTAAAGGACAAAGCGAAGCTGCTAAATCCGATTACGATAAGAAGAAACTCAATGAACGTCGCGCAAAATTAAGCGAGGGCGTAGCAGTTATTAAAGTTGGTGCT
>DNJQ01000116.1:2177-2780 GCA_003497225.1 Bacillota bacterium
GTAGCAGTTATTAAAGTTGGTGCTCTTACTGAAAGTGAACTTAAGGAAAAGAAACTTAGAATAGAAGATGCTTTAAATGCCACTAAAGCGGCTGTTGAAGAAGGTATTGTCGTTGGTGGTGGAGCGGCACTAGTAGAAGTGTACCGCGAATTAAAACCAACATTAAAGAGCAGTGAGCCGGATGTTCAAAAAGGAATCAATGCTGTTTTAGAATCATTATCAGCACCACTTCATCAAATTGCAGAAAATGCTGGATTTGAAGGTGATCAAATTGTAATGCAGCAAAAAAGAGCCAAAGCTAATGTAGGCTTTAATGCTAAAACTGGTAAATGGGTTGATATGTTTGAATCAGGTATCGTTGATCCTACTAAGGTTACAAAATCAGCAATATTAAATTCCACTTCAATTTCTGCCTTGTTCCTTACAACTGAAGGGGCAGTTACAGAAATTAAAGAGAAAACTGAACAACCACAAATGCAACCGAAGGATGAATATTAATCCTAATAAATATAATCTTAATAATTAATGAACTGTGTGCACTAATCTGCATACAGTTTTTTTAACTGCCACTTTTTTGAGCCCAATTTTGCCCGTTTTGTAGGT
>DNJQ01000116.1:3108-3348 GCA_003497225.1 Bacillota bacterium
TTGGATGGCACTTAAATATACCTTCGGATTGTATCTTGCAGGGCATGCTGTGTAATTAAAATGATACTGATATATCGCTAAATTAAAGGAGTTTAAGGCAGAAACAACTTCTAACTTACTAATGGGATTGCTTCCTATAAGAAGCTGACCAACTGAGTAATTATATCTTGAATCATTCCATGGACAAAAGGAGTGAGATCCCCTACTGGTAAAGCTTGCTCTTACACTCGCCCCTCCCAT
>DNJQ01000096.1:0-2043 GCA_003497225.1 Bacillota bacterium
TGGCGGAAAGAAAAAAGCCACAAATCCATTATAGGTTCGTGGCTTATAATCTATTTCTTCATTTCTGGGAGTTCGCCGGCGGCTAACTTTTCTTTGATTTGATCCTCTAGTTTTTTAACGATATCAGGATTTGCTTCAAGGAATGCGACAGCGTTTAATTTTCCTTGAGAAATTCTTTCGTCTTCATAAGAGAACCAAGCTCCAGATTTCTTGATTAAATTAAATCCGATAGCTACATCACAGACTTCACTTACATGATCTAATCCTTTTCCGTAAATCATAGGAGTTCTAATTGTCTTAAATGGCGGGGCGACTTTGTTTTTTACTACTTTGATAATTGCGACATTACCATAAGCATTGCCGTCAGGATCTTTTAAAGACTCTCCTCTTCTAATATCAATTCTAATTGAAGCATAGAACTTTAAGGCTCTACCACCAGAAGTAGTTTCTGAAGATCCAGGAGTATAAGCCATAACAGCGGCTAGTTTTTCACGGATTTGATTAATGAATATAATTGTACAAAGTGATTTATTTAACTTTGATGCAAGTTTTCTTAAAGAACGAGACATTAATCGAGCTTGAAGTCCGATGTTATTGTCTTCAAATGTTCCTTCTACTTCAACCTTAGGAACTAAGGCCGCAACTGAGTCGACAATGATTAAATCTATCGCCTTAGAATCAGCTAACATATTTGCAATTTCGAGTGCCTGTTCTCCGTTATCCGGTTGGGAAAGAATAAGTTCATCGATATTAACGCCGAGTGTTTTAGCGTATTCAGGATCAATAGCGTGTTCAGCATCGATAAATGCTGCTCTTCCACCAGCCTTTTGGCACTCTGCAATAGCGTGCAACGCTAATGTTGTTTTACCTGTTGATTCTGGTCCGAATATTTCAATTATTCTTCCTTTTGGGTAACCACCACATCCTAATGCGTTATCTAATTGGAAAGATCCAGATTTAATAACACCTACATCAACAGTTATGCGGTCACCCAGCTTCATAACTGCTCCTTTTCCGAAGCTAACTTCGATTTTTTTGATACAATCCTCCAATCTTTCTTCGGGAGTCATGTTGTCAATATTTGTTTTTTCTTTCTTGGTTGCCATAATTCACCTTCCAATTTATATATTCCGACATCAATGCAAATTCGTGTTTTTTTTATTATTTTTCTTCTTCAGGGAATAGTAAATTTAATTTTTCCATTATTGTTTTGATACCAAAATTAACACATTGTTCACGTATCATTGCACGATCACCATCGAGGTTTAAACGATAGTTATATGTTTTTTCAATTGTATTAGTTTTGATAATTATTGTTATAAATACTAAACCAACCGCTTTGCCTTCGCTTGAACTTGGGCCAGCATTACCTGTGAAACTAATTGCTACTTGTGAAGAAAAGTTTCTTAAACAATTCTTTGCCATTTCTACGGCTGTTTCTTTTGATATTGCTCCAAATTCCTCAAGTGTTTTGGCTTCAACACCAAATTTTCTTTTAGCTTCAAGAGAATATGTAACTGTTCCACCAGAGAATATACTTGATGCTCCGGGAACGGAAGTTATTGATGCGGCAAATAATCCACCAGTTAAACTTTCAACTGAAGATAACATCAATTTTTCCTTTTCTAACTTTTTAAATAGTTGCTGAATCATATATTAATTTCCCCCTTTCAGTACTTTGCTTCCACGAATTATATATATAATACCTGATATTAAACTCATTGCACAGGTAATACTCATTAAAATTATACACATTATGTAGGTGTTTTCACCCATAAACAATGAGAATGGGAATCCTCTTAACATTATTATTGGAATGAAAACCATCTGGAATACAGTTTTTAATTTTCCAAAGATGTTTGCGGCAATTACTTCTCCTTGATTACTAGCAACTAATCTTAAGCCATCAACTGCAATATCACGGCCAATCATTAAGACAACGATAATAACTGGAAGATTACTAGGCTGTTGAACAGCTAAGATAATTAAGGATGAATTAACCAAAAACTTATCTGCTAAAGGATCCATAAATTTTCCAAAATT
>DNJQ01000096.1:2346-3256 GCA_003497225.1 Bacillota bacterium
CCGATGCAATAATAAATATTACTGTAGCAATAATATCTACTATCGAGAATTTAACATGATCTAAAAGATTAGTCATATCTTTTGGCCACCACGGTATAACTAAAAAGACAACCATTATGATTGTTAATACAAATCTTGTTAGCGTAATTTTGTTTGGTGTATTCATATTACCTTTCCTTGAGTATCCAACCTTGTAAGCCATGTTTTGTCGAGGATGACAATTTATCTAAGCATTTCTGCTTGATGTTTGCGATTCATTTCTCGCATCCATCTTCCCTTACCATAATTTAGGTTTCTCGCTTGCGGGGCTTTCCGCGTTTCACTTAAATGTTTCCATTTAATTCGTCACTGTGGAGCTTTATGGATACGACCATACCGAAGTGAAGGTCTTCTCCGCCGTCAAGGACTCCTCCTTGCCCAAAGTTATTTTTTCCTTTGGCACAAACACTACTTTCATCGCAGAAAGTGCGAGCATGGACTTTCCTCTAGCCTAAGCCAGCAGCCATCCGGGTTGGAATTTAATTTAAAGTATTGGGATCAATGCCAGCATTAAGGAGTGCTTTTTCTAATACTGATATTCTTTGTAAGTATTCAATATTTGATCTTGAAGCATTTACATTATCAGAAATATTTTTTAATTTTTCTTCCATAACTGATTTTTGTGATTCAACAAGGTCCAACCTGTTTTTTAAAAGTCTATTTGATTGTTTTAAATTATCAATGACTTGGTCTATTTCAGTAACATACTTTTCCATTGTTTCATAGTCTTTTATAACTATATCAAGAAAAGTATCTACTTGAAGAGCATTATACCCAGGTTTTGTTCCTTCAAATACCTTATGAAATATCTTATTAGAATCAAGCTTTAACTCTAGCGACATTTTTTCCTCCTACGTTTAATTATATCATA
>DNJQ01000032.1 GCA_003497225.1 Bacillota bacterium
TCTAGCTTAACTCTTCGATATTCACTTTTTGTTTTATGATAATCTAAATGATCTACCGTAATTTTATTGATGATTAAATAATGTAAATTTAAAAAATCTAATCGGTGAGTTGCTATTCCTATTGAAGAACACTCCATAACAACATATTCATATTTATTTAAAATTGCTTGATTAATGATTTTTGCTAAATCACACATACTCGGGGTAGTTAAATCCGTAACTATTGAATCAGGAATATTATGAGTAGTAGTGATTAAAAATGATTTAACATTTAATCTTCGATATAAAGAATGAAGAATATAAGCCGTTGAAGATTTCCCGCTCGTTCCGGTAATTCCAACGACTTTAATTTTATCTATTTCATAAAAATTGCGTAAAATAATTGAAACGCTATTAAAAAAGTCGGGAAGATAGATGGCGTTATTTATTTTTTCATCCGAAAGAATTAATACTGCACCTTTATTTAACGCTTCATCAATATACTTTTTCCCATCGCTAGAATTGCCTTTCCGTGCTAAAAATATCGAGTTTTTGGTGACCTTAGAAGCATCTTCAACGATATCACTCACCACTTTGCGCGAAGTACTTTTAATACCAATCCATTTTAAGACATCTTTAACTCTATACATATTAATCTCCTAGTTCTATCCAAATGCTGCTACCTTCTTTAATTCTTTCCCCAACTTTAGGAAGTTGATCTATAACGATATTTCCTTCTCCATTAAAGACGAACTTAAAGTATTGGGATTTTAGTTTGCTCTTTTCAAGTCCAATATAATTAGGAACTTCATAAGTTTTTTCATCCATCCAAGTATATTCTCGTTCAACCCCACTATAATCTTTTTTAACATTGAGAATGGGGAGAATTTGTTCAAGTATTTTAGCGACGATTGGACCGACTGTTGTTCCACCATATTGAATGCAGTTTTTTGGCTTTTTCATCGCAAAATATAAAACTACTTTTGGGTTCGACATCGGTGCAGCGGAAAGGAAAGAAAGAATATAAGAACCTTGAACATAGGATCCATTTTCAGCGATCTGTGCCGTACCGGTTTTTCCTCCAACTCGATATCCATCGATATATGCTTTTCTTCCTGAACCTTTAGCGACGACAGATTCTAAAGCGTAGCGCATTAATTTACTCGTTTCATTAGAAATGACTTGACGAATTGTTGTTGTTGGATAAACATATATTTCTTCATTAGTTGATGGCGATAAAATAGCATCAGCAACGTGGGGTTTAAGTAAATATCCGCCATTAATTACCGCAGAGAAGGCGGTGACTAATTGAATTGGGGTGGCTGATATTCCTTGACCGAAGGAAGAAGTCGCTACTTCTAGTGGTCCAAAATTATCATAAGAAAATACCAGTCCTTTGTTTTCCCCAGCGATATCAACTCCTGTTTTATCTCCAAAACCAAAATTTTTGATGTAATTATATAGTTTATCTTTTCCTAAACGACGAGAAATCTCGACAAACCCTGGATTAGATGAATTTTGTAAAACTTCTAAAAATGTTTGAAGCCCATGGCCACCCTTCTTCCAAGACTTGATTCTTTGACCAGCGACGATTTCATAACCTTTATCATAATAGGTGTCTTTTTCCATATCGATGACTTTTTCATTTATTGCGGCAGCAAATGTCATCGCCTTAAAAGTTGAACCTGGTTCATAGGAAGAAAAGACCGGTAATACGCGGTTATATATCGTTGAATCGTACTTTTGATATTCGTTATTATCATAAGTTGGACGATTACCAATCGCTAATATTTTCCCAGTTTGAGGATCCATCGCTAAACAGTAAATCTCTTCGGGACTATAAAGAATTTGGGCTTGGTCCATCGCGTTTTCAACAATTTGTTGAATCGAATTATCGATCGTTAAGCGCAAAGTAAAGCCAGCAACTGGGGGATTAACACGCGAACTAAACGAAGGAAAAGCACCACCTTTAGCGTCGGTCACATAATTTAACGTACCATTTTTTCCGCGAAGCAATTCATCGTAATAACTTTCTACTCCAGCTAAACCATTTCCATCGATTCCAGTAAATCCTAAAAGTGAAGATAATCTATTTTTATAAGGATATGTTCTTTTATAATCTTGAATTAAATATACGCCAGAAAAATTATATTTTCTAATTCTCATCGCATTATCATAAGATATCTTTTTTCCCTGTGGATGAAGAAGAAGCATTGAACTAGGAGTTGAAATCTTTTTATAAAGCGTTTCTTCATTCATATCTAAAATTTCTGCTAAGGCTTTACTTACTTCACTTTTATTTTTAACTTGGCTAGGAATTAAAGCCACTGATAGTGCCGGCTCATTATAAACTAAATTATTTCCGTTTTTATCAGTTATAACACCTCTTTTACTAGCTAAAGGAAATGATCTTTCCCACAAATCCTGCGCCTTATCAAAAATATAATTTCTTGCAATGATATTGGTATAAACAAGTTTACCAAATACGCAAAAAAGAACTACAAACGCCATTAGAAGAATAATTTTAGCTTTCTTTTGAATATGCTCGTGAACCAATCTCATACACAAAAACATATGAAGGTTATTACTCTTCTAGAATTAATTAAATAATTAAAAAGGGGCTTTTGCCCCTAAAATTTACTTTGAAGAAACTACAAGACGATTAATACCAAAGTTTACGGCCTTACCCAATGTCTTAATCTTAATTCTGACTTGAGTAATATTTTTGCTCGTATTCTTTAAGGTGACTGTAAAATCAACTGGTTGTTCTTTAGTTCCTTTGATTTCACTTTCCTTAATGTCAACAGTCTCTACCGCTTCGTGATCCTTATTTAAACCTTCAACAGCCACGACTAAACTACCATTAGCCATGCTTCCCTTATCTAAAAAGCCAGTAATTTTAACATCCAATCCTTTAGTTGTCTTAAAAGGTGGTGTCATAAGATAATCTTTTCCTTGCTTTAAAACGATAGCCTTATCGTAAGTATAGGTAAAATCGCTGGTCCAATCAGTAGCCATGTTTGGCTTTCCATCTTTGACTAATTCGTTAAAATCTAGTGCTAAGTTAACTGGATTTTCGCTAGGTGTAGATGGAGTTATTGGGGTAGATGGGATAGATGGTGTACTAGGAGTTGTTGAGGTTGGGATAGTTGAAGGTCTAGTTGAAGTAGTAGTAGTATCTGAATTACATGAAGTGAGTCCACATAATACGAGAAGCGGTAATAAGTATTTGATTCTCTTTTTCATTTATTCCTCCGTCATATTTAGCATGAGCGGAGTTTTAAATTCTATTCACTTAATCAAAACTATTTCATTTTCACTGGTTGAAAACTCAACGATAAACTGTAAAGTTGTATTACCTCGATAGTCATTTAATTCAAAACGACCATATAAATCAGTATAGCCATTAATATTTAATTTATCTCGTCCGTTAAAATAAATAATCGTAACATCAGCGACCTTCGCTACGATATGTTTGGGATTAGATGTAAAAGAATGGAAGGCCTGATTTGAAATATTAAGATGGAATATAGGTGAAGGATGACTATTTCCGTAAGGTCCAAAAGAGCTGATTAACTTATATGAATCGCTCGTTATTTCATCGATATTTAATTCAATAGCGGTGCGCTTGATGATTTCTTTACTTGGAATGAGGCGCGAAGATATCTCAATTATCATCTCTTCCTTTTTATTATAGGGGAAAGATAAACCAGCAGCATTTTTATGTCCACCAAATTCATCTAAACCTTCTAAATCTTTAAGACTTTCGATGATATCATAATTTTCTGGTGTTCTTAAAGACGCTACAACTTCATCTTCTTTTCTCGATAAGACGATAGTTGGAAGCTTCTTTTCGCTCATAATGCGGTTAGCTAATAAACCGCCAAGTCCCAAGGGAAGATTTGATTCATAGATACACGCTCCACCGATATATCTAATATTGCTCTCAGAAAAAGATGAAGTGAGTTCTTTTCTCTTTTTGTTATAAGCATCGAGTCTTGAAGCGTAATAAGAAATGGTTCGATGATCATCGCTTGTTAAAAACTTCACCGCATCATTAATTTTTATCGTCGTTTCTATTCTTCCAATAGCGTTAAGCTTAGGAATAATCTGATAATTTAAATACTTTTCATCAATTATTGGATCAGTTCCAAGTGAAAGAATATTGTAATACTTATATTTTTCAATATAACGGAAGGTTAATCTTAATAAGGCAACATTTGCCTTAGTTACTGGCATCGAATCTGATAATGCCGCAATCCCCGCTAAAACGATATAATACGGACGATAATAACCTAATAGGCCGTGAGAAACTATCAAAGTTAAAAAAGCCGCTGAAATATTGTGATCAGTCACATTACTATATGTTTGATGGAAGATAAAATCCGCTTCCGGTAATTTCTCTTGAATCGTGTGATGATCAATAATTATTACATCCATCCCTTTGTCTTTGGCTCTTTTTACTTCATCAAAACGGCTCACACCATTATCAACAGTTATTAATAACTTATATCCTTTTTCTGCGAATTGATCAACTCTCCCCGCGTAAAGTCCATAACCTTCAACATAACGAGAAGGAATAAAGTATCCTACTTCTGCATTAAGTTCTTTTAAAGTCATATACATGATTGATGTTGAGGTAATTCCATCAGCATCATAATCGCCATAAATAACGATCTTTTCACCATTTTTTACTGCAAGTTTAATTCTTTCTATCATAGCAAAAAACTTGTCATCGTTAGGTTTAGGGATATCATCTTCCCTTCCTAACGATACCCAAGCTTTGTAATCTTCAATAGTAAAATTATAATATTTTAATAAACGTTCAAATAAACTTATCATCTAAAATCATTGAGTCCCATAATAATAGTTTCATGAGGTTCGTTGGTATTAATTTGTACGGGCTTCTTCTTGCGCTTAAATCTCTTGAAATTAATTTCTTTAAATTTAATGTGTGTTCTAAAGAAGAGATAGAACGATGGAACGAAGGCGAAGAATAATCCAGCGATTAATAGTGAACCGACAGCGAAGATTAAGATTGAAGAAAGAAGTGTTTCTGATGCTGAGAAAGCTATTAAGAGCACCGATGAAACTAAAACGCTCATCGAGGCTGATAAAACTGAAGGTAGTGAGCTTCTAATCGATGAATCCATGATTTCTGCTCTCTCTTCAACGCTCGCCTTCTTAACGATCTTACGATCTTTAAGGATTTCTCTATTCTTGGTGAAGATACTTACCAAGATGAAACTCATAATTTGAACAACCGCCAAAAATCCAAAGGCGACAGTTGAATTAAATGGAAGCATTAATAATGAGAAGATAGCAACGATTCCTGTTAATCCGATAACGCCAGAAACTAGATAAGATAAGAATAATGATATACCGAATCTAGCGAATAGATATAAGGATGAGAATAATAGTGATAATCCTAAGATTAAGAACATGTTGGATGTATTATGTTCAATATTAACTACTTTAGCTTCTCCAAGAGTCACTTTAACATCTTTATCCTTGTCTTCTGTTTTCATTTCATAATCTAAGTCAGTACGAAGATTATTAACAGCAGTATCAAGCTTTTTATCTTTTAAATATTCGCTATCTAATTTAAATGAAACGTAAGTTATAGCATAATCATTATCATATTCATCTTTTTTATCTACTCTTTGATAGTCAAAGTCAAGATAACTTAGTTCAACTTCATCCACTTTCATCTTATCAAGTAAGAAGTTTCGACAAGATTCAGAATCTTCATAAACCTCGTTTTCGGATTGGGTCATAATGTCTAAACGAGCAGAACTTGTATATTCATCGCTATTGCGGAAGACACCATTAGTTAAGCCTGTTCCTAAAAGGATGGCGGTAGAACATAAGGCTATAGCACCATAAGTTATTAGACCAATTTTTCTCTTTTTCTTAGCACTATCTACAGTTAATGGTTTAACTAATTTCTTTGAAGTTGGGGCTTCTTTGTCACGAACACGAAGACCTAAAGTGCCTTTACCGATAGCTCCTAAAGGAGAATTGGCGGTAAAGAACATCAACCAACGATTGATGATAATTAAAACGAAGAAGGTTAAAAGTGAACCAACGAGTAGGGTTCCACCGAAAGTCTTAATCATTCCTTTTCCAAGTAAGAAGGCGAAAAGTGAAACGATGAATGTAACTGCGGAACTATCAAGAATAGCCCAGAATGACTTGCGGTTTCCTTCAACAACAGCTTTACTAATTGTACGTCCTTTTTTAATTTCTTCTTTAATCTTTTGATTAGTGTTAATAAGATTAAATACTGCTAAAGTCAAGGTTATAACAATTGCTACAATTGATGCTGGGGCAAATTCAAAGCCCAAATAAGCGTTAATTAGTAACTGAGCAGCGAAGATAACTAAAACTGAAAGGAAGTTAATAGCACCTGCTCCACGATTATAAACTGCTAATCCAACGCCGATTAAAGCGACGATTGAAAGCAAGGCTATTATAATCATTGTTAAAGAACTAGAGGAATATGTTGGTTCAATCTTTGTGGTATAAAGATATTTTACATTGCAACCATAATCTTCATTATTATAAGCATTTACGAATGAACGAGCGGTAAATAAGGTGAAGGCATTTCCTTCAATATCGTTAGTGGCATAAAGACGTAAGTCTTCTTCAATATAGTTACCTTGCCAAACGATTGAAGCGATAACTTTTTCTTTAACTTCATCTTTAGGTTTTTCACCAAAAGCATTTTCGTAATTATCTATTCCATTATCTGGATCGTAGTTTTGCCATATATAAGCGGTAGCATTCTCTTCTCCACCGAGTTGTTCCAAAAATGTTGAAACAGCAATCTTAGATTTAATATTAAATCCAGGGTAAGCAGAACCACCAACATAACGCAAACTTACAGGATTACTAACATCGAAAAATTCTTTACCAGTGAGGCAATAATCTTTGGAAGTACAAATTGAAAGTTCTCCAGTAGCATTTATTTGTCTATTTACTTCATTGAGTTCAACTGCGCTTTTTGGAACAAAACTAACGCGTAGTTCAGCGCTATCGCCGCTACCTACAACTTCAACGTGAGCATTTTTAATTCCTGCACGGTCTAAACGGATGCTAACATTATCACCGATAGAATCAGGATTTATGCTAGTTCCACCATCTCTTTTAGAAAGTTGATAAACTAATTCTTTCCCTTGAGAAAACTCACTTGAAAAAGCCGTGTGTTCAACGATTGGCTGAGTGATGAAAACTAGTCCTAAGACAATCGATGTTAACATGACTATAAATGCCCATATACGACGCATATCTTACCTCCAGTGTTCTAAAATGACAACTAAATACCTATAATTAAGCGTAAAGATTTTCAAACGCAAAACGAGCAATATCGTAATGCTCTAAATACTTTATCATTTTTATATATAGTATTTCAAGAAAAAACTATGAATATAGCAAAACATAAAAGATTATTGAAACCATTATTCAGCCTTCTAAGCGTCGCTTTGATGGGAAAAGTCCTCTCTATGCTTTCCCGTCTTGTTATGGTGCGCTCCATCGGAACTACTTCGATGAGTCTTTTTTCATTAATAAATCCCTTAATGATACTATTTATAAACTTAGCGCAACTCGGTTTACCGATTGCAACTTCAACTTTAGTAGCTAAAAAGCCCAAAGATAGTAGAAAATTTTTTGTTACTGCTTATTTAATCGGCATGGGACTATCTATTGTTTTAATGCTCCTCATCTTCTTTTTAGCCCCAGTATTTGCTTCTCGCGCCTTAAAAAACGATGGCACAAGACTTGCGATATATGGTTTAGGACTTTTAATTCCTTTAGTTACAACTTCATCAATCATTAAAGGAATCTATATTGGAAAAGGAAAAGTTCAATCAACAACCAATTCTTCTATTGCTGAAGAAATTTTCCGCTTACTGTTTTTAGTATTTGCTATCGATTACTTCGGTCAAAAATCACCTGAACTAGGGGCTTTTGGAGCAGTAATAGGAATGGCACTAGGCGAAGTTGGTCAAACGCTTTATCTATTTTTTATCGCTCCACGAAACGTTAAAAAGAACTGCGTTGGCTGGTTATTTTGCGGAAAATATGATTCTATTATAGCTGCTAGTGAACTTTTAAAGATTTCTCTTCCTGCAACATCAAGCCGACTAATAGGATCATTAACATACTTTTTTGAACCAATTATTTATACTCAAGTTTTATCAAGAATAAATATTGATCAGGCTAAAGTTCTTTTAGATTATGGTCTATTAACCGGATATGTTTTTCCTCTTCTTTTGATGCCAGGATTTTTAACCACGGCTTTAAGCAATTTCTTTTTACCCGAAATTGCTAGATCTTATGAAAATAATAATTTAGCTAAAACTAAAAAAAGTTTTTATCAACTAATATTCGCCTCTTTAGCTTTGGGATTAGTATTTACTTTAATTATCTTCTTCTTTGCTGAGCCTATATTATATATTCTTTATCACGATACCAGTGGAAAAGAGATGGTTAGAATATTGGCTTTCCCTTTCCTTATTTATTATATTGAAACACCATGTATAACCACTTTGCACGCTTTAAATAGATCTCGCTCGGCTTTAATATCTACAATAGTTTCTTCGGTTTTAAGATTAATAGCACTTTATCTATTACTTAAAAAATTCTATATTTACGCCGTAGCATTTTCAACGATATTTAGCGCAACTATTGACATCTTACTTAACTTTATTAATATTGTCTGCATCTTTAAAGGGCACAATGTAAAGTCCAGATTTAAGATAAAGGGCAAGAAAGATTCTCTTCGGGTCCGGGTAGGAAGTCTTCTCTAATTCTGTAATCAACCAATTTTCATCCTTACCTAATCTTTTTAAAGTAGTTTTATTAATCTTTCCATCCATGATTAATGGATCTGGAGTTACAAAATCACACTGATCTTTTTTAATTACATTTAACATGCCATTATTTTCTAAGATAGCAAATTCAACATCCGCTGGAGATTGAATATCTTTGCTTCGAAGTTGCGCAAGTAAATCCTCAATGGTGTAGCGCTGCTTTTTCATCTCCGCTTGTTGAATTTCACCTTTATAAATAATATAAGTCATCCCACCTTCCATCGTGCGTCTAAATTTAGGAAATTTCAAAGAAATTAAAGCTGATATTATTTGCAAGATTACAATGATTGCAACAGGAAGAACTGAACGCAAAATCGAGTGTTCAGGTTCGTTTAAAGATAGTGAAAATAATTCTGAAATAACAAAGAAAACGACGATATCAAAAGCCGATATTTTTCCTATTTCTCTTTTACCCATTATCTTTAAACAAATGAGCAAGAAGAAGTAACAAATTACTGTTTTATATGTGACTTGACCAATCTCAACCCAATTCATATTTACCTCGTCCATATTATTTGCTGAAAACCTGTTATTATTCTTAAAACCTCATCATAGATTTAATTAGCGAGGTACATATGAAAACATTTTTTAAAAAATTTTTACTAGCAACACTCGGCTTTGCTCTTTTGGTCTTCACAATTTGTTTCATCTTTTCTTCCCTATGTAAAAGCGGAATAATGACAAGTGATCTAGCGTCGCTCGTTTTACAAATTGTCGGGATACTCTTATTCTTTTCCTACGCTTTCCTTTTAGGTATATTTGCTAAACAAAAAGGTTGGCTCATCGGTTTAGTACTTGCCATAGCTTATGGTGTAATAGCTTATAGTGTTGCAGGAAGTAAAGAAACTTTAACACTTCTTTCTGGAATTATGATTGGTTTAAAAGTTGTTGCATTATTTACTGGTGCAGTTATTGGCGTAAATCTTTCACATCAAAAGGCTTAATAAATAAAGGCAAAACCTATTACCTAAAAATATGGATTTGCCTTTTTTATTTGCGCCA
>DNJQ01000030.1 GCA_003497225.1 Bacillota bacterium
TCAGTACCATTTCAATCATATAAACTGCCCAGTAAAATACAATCCAAAGGTGTATTTAGGTGCCTTCCAAACAGCATCAGAATACTGGAATTGGGACTCACAAACAGGCCAAACAAACGGCCTGCCAGACCTACTCGGAGACCCCCAAAAAAGTGGCAGTTGTTCCATAAAAAAAACTGCCTATATCTTAGGCAGTGTTCTATTAAGCTTCGCGACGATCTTTCATTCTTAAATCAGCAAAGAATATAAGTATATTTACTAGAGCGCATATTGCTATGAATACATAGATTATCTTAGCACCGATATTATAGCCTCGTGTTATCCATGTAACTAGATTGAAATCAAATAATGCTATTAGAGCCCAGTTAAATGCACCTATAATCGTAAATGGTAGCGTAACTTTTTGAAGAATATTCATATACCTAACCTTTCATCACCTCTATTATGTGAAAGGATTTTTAAAACTATACTAAATTTTATTCATAAATAGGATTGCCCTTTCATAAGTTTTTAGCGGGTGAGGTGAATCATGATTAAGAAAATCATATTAGGAGTTGTTATTTTAGCAGTTATCGTCCTTGCTGGTTGGAAACTATTCTTTTCTAAATCAGATGTAAGTAAGAAATTGGACAAGGTAAAGGAAGAACTAACTGCTTATCATATGGAAGCAAATATGGATCTTACAGCTAATGAAGAAACAAGATCATATTTTGTTACCACTGATTACATGAAGAAAGATGACAAAGATTTCTTTAGAGTTGCAATGTTAGATAAAAACATTAATCAAACACAAATTATGCTTAAAAATGAAGAAGGTGTATATGTTTTAACACCTCTTCTAAATCAAGTATATAAATTTAAAGGTGATTGGCCATTAAATAGTCCTAAACCATATTTATATCATTCTCTACTCGATAATTTCGATAAGGATCATGAAGTAAAGAAGATGGATGATGGTTATTTAGTTTCAGGTAAAGCTACCTATCCAAATTCTCCTGAATGGGTAAAACAAGATATCAAGTTCTCTCCTGAACTTAAACCTTTATGGGTAGATATTAAAGATGAATCTAATACTGTATTAGGAAAAGTCACATTTACTAACTGTGATCTTTCTCCAAAGTTTAGTGATGATTTCTTCCAGGTAGAAAGCAACATGAAGCAAGCTAGAGATGAAATGACTGAACCTAGCGAAGATACACAAGTTACATTTAATGATCTTCCACTCCTTCCTGCTAAAGACACAGAGACTTTGCAAGAAAAGACTGTAAGTTATATTAACGGTAGCAGTTATTACATCATGACATTTGCTGGTAAAAATAATTTCACCATGGTTCAAGGAATAGCTGAAAAATATGATGAAATGAAGATAATTGATGTTGATATGGAATATGTTGAAACAGTTAATGGCGTAGCATTTAAAGATGGAAATAGATTAGTTTATCAAAAGAATGGTGTTACATACGATATCTATTCTGACACCATGACAATTCCTGAAATAATCAGTGTTGTTAATAATCTAGAATCATACGAGAAAAAATAAAAAGGGGACCTCCCCTTTTTATTCTTGCGGGGTAAATCCCGCTTTTTTTATTAATTTGATAGCTTCTTCGTAATCATCGTCTTCAACTGTTACAGTCTTAGTACTAAGATCAACTTCACATTCAACATCTTCTGAATCAAGCTTTTCTTTGATTGTCTTAACGCAATGATTACACATCATATCGCTAACTGTTATCTTTTTCACGCTTTCCTCCTTTCCATAAAGATATTCTCCACGAATTTAAAATCAAGGTGATATTCGACGCTATCATTAATACTGCTGATAATGTTGGCTCAAGCCGTCCAATCATAGCTAGAGGAATCATTACAGCATTATATACCAGCGCCCAGATAAAGTTCTCTATAATATTAAAGTATACATGTCTAGAAAGGTCAATAACTTCACTGATTAAATGAAGATCATCTTTTAATAAAACAACGTCAGAAGAGGCGGATGTAGCGCTACTAGCGCGGTAACTAGCGATACTTAAATCAACCATAGCTAGAGCAGCTAAATCATTAATTCCATCACCACAATAAGCCGTAACTGAGTTTTTGTTGCTGTTTTCTTTTATAACTTTTATCTTATCATCTGGTAAAAGTTCATAGAATATTTCTTCATCTTTTAATCCCAATGTTCTTCCCATTTTTAAGGCGAATTCTTTATTATCACCAGTAAGCATATAAGTTTTAATATTTCTCTTCTTAAGCATCTTAATTAATTCGAATGCTCCGGGAGCTATTTCATCTTCTAAAACCATAACACCCATTAATTCGTCATTAACAGTAAAATAAACCTTAGTTCCTTCATAATCATTAGCAGCAGTATATTGTCCATATAATGTTGGTGAAGAAACAAATTCGTAATTTCCTATTTTATATTGGTCACAAACTAATCCACCACCAGCAACTTCTTCAACATTTTCAAAGTGCATTTGCTGATTTTTACTTAAATATGAAACTATTCCTTCGGCAATTGGATGAATACTATGCATTTCCATACCTTTAACAATTCTTTTACACATATCATCTTCAAACGCAGCGTATATTACTTTCATTTTACCCGTAGTTAAAGTTCCAGTCTTATCAAAGTAAAATTCATTAACATGTTTAATCTTTTCAAATGTTGAGCCGTTCTTAAACATTATTCCACGTTTAATAGCTTTGTTATATCCATTTAAACTTGCTAAAGGAACAGCAAGGCCAAAAGCACAAGGACAAGAAACAACTAGGATGCTAACAGCGCTAATAATACTATGTTCAATATCTTTTCCTAAAGCATAAAAGCTTACAAAGAAACCAACTATAGCAATTACAAATATAACTGGAACAAAGATTGAAGCAATAAAATCAGATATCTTATTTAAATGCCCATGTGAACGATCAAGAGCATAGCTTTCTAATATTACACCAGTATATAAAGATTCTATAGCCGGCTTTTCTACTTCAATAACAATTTCATCACCGAGATTAGATGTTCCATAATAAACATGTTCACCGATATTTGCGTGACGAGGTCTACTTTCACCTGTTAATATCTTTTCATCTATAGTTGCTAAACCTTTAACTAATATTCCATCAGCACCAATCATTTCTCCACGCTTAACAACAAGATTATCGCCCTGTTCAACTTCATCTATATCTATATATTTTAAACCACCCTTCTTGGTCATCTTCATAACTTTAGTACCATCATTTTTAAGTGCTTCTAAAGAAGATGTTCCAGTAGATGATTTTAGTTTAGCTGTAATTCTATCTCCAATAGTAATGATAGATAAAATCATAGAAGTAGATTCAAAATATGTTTCATTACGCTTAGCAATAAATGTATATAATGATAAAGCAAAAGCGATGATAGTGGATAATGAAACAAGCATATCCATTCCTAAAGATTTATTCTTTAAATTCTTAATTGCTCTAATATTAAAAGGAACACCTAAAATAATTAAACTAAAACTAGCAACAACTAAACGAAGAATAGGATTATCAAAAAACATTGTAAAGTCATTTTTAAGTCCCAAATGATGTAGCATTCCACATAAAGAGACAACTAAAACAACTATTGCTGAATAAAAACGAATAGACATCCATGGTATTTTCTTTTTATCAGATGGAAGTACTAAATCATAACCAGCTTTCTTAATAAGTCTTTGTAAATAAACAAGGGATACTTTTTCTTCATCATAACTAAAAGTAACTGTTCCTTGAGAAAGATTAACATGAGAACCTATCCCCGCTTTTTGCAAAACATCTTCGACAGTTTTACTACAATGCGCACAAGTCATGTCCTTAACAGGAAGTTTAACTTTTTTCATATAATTCCCTCCAAAAAAGAATTATAGATTATTATTATCTAATGTGCATTAAATATGCTTAAGAATTTCCGCCACCTCCCAAGATAACGC
>DNJQ01000011.1:0-2261 GCA_003497225.1 Bacillota bacterium
GAAGTAATAAGTAAAATTCCTTATGTAAGAAAAGTAATAGGACTTAGATAAAAAAATATTTGCCACTTTGACTTTATAATCTAATAACATAAAATTGTTTTTGTATTTTGACTTTAAAATGATATACTAAATATAAGATATTGGAGGTTTGTTATGTCTTTAAATAGTAGAGCAATGAAATATATTCCTACTAGCAATAAAAAAGGAAGACAAGTTGCTATGGGATTTGCTGTTGAAGCCGGGGAATTAGAAGCAATCTCTTGTGCTCAAATTAGCGATATATTGTGTGATGGTAATAGATCCTTCGTAGGTGTTATTACTAGAACTCCACACGATGTTACTCCAGCCGGAGCGTATGAAGATTATTCAGAAGATGATATGATTTCAATTCGTCTTCACGAAGCGATTAAAGCTGCTAATATAGGTTCTTATCAAGCGTTATATTTATTAAACGATGGTGAACTTGAAGAAGTAAATGAAGAATTAGTAAATGATTATGCTGAGTTATTAGCCACATATAAACCAGATATTATTTATACCTATTCTCCACTTGATGTCTCTCATGAACACATTGTTTCACTTAAAGCTTTATTAGAAGCATTGAGCCGCGTTGAAGGTTATAAACCTGAACACATCTATGCTGTTAATTACGATGGCGAGGGTGGACTATTAGATAAGGATGACTTAGTATATCTTGATATTGATTCACGTTACGATGTAATTGAATCAATGATTTCTATCTATGTTTCACTAAATGAAGTTGATGCTTCAATAGTTCCTTGTGACACAGCTATAGATCTTACGAGATATATGGTAAATAAACACTTAGATTTACAGCAATTAGCAATATCACTTCTAGATAAAGCTAAATCTAGAGTATTAGAAAATTTGAAATAAAAATTTATGGCTGTACAATACTTATTAGTAATGACAGCCTTTTTTTGTAAAATATAAATATGGAAAGAATAAAGTTTAATGATCCTCTTGCAGTAGAGGTATTAAAAAATGGAGATATACTGGCTTTTCCAACGGAAACAGTATATGGTCTAGGTGTTAGATTTGATAATAAAAAGGCGTATGATCATTTGATTAAGGTAAAAAATAGACCTAGTAATAAGCACTTTACTTTAATGGTTGGAAATTTAGATTGTATTGAAAATTACGCTCATATAAATTCAGGAATAAAAAGAGTGATAGAAAAATTTATGCCTGGTCAATTAACTATAATTTTAAAAAGCAAAGAAAGTGTTCCAGAATATGTATGTGGTAAAGAATGCACAATCGGAATTCGCTGTCCTAACTTGGATAAATTAAGAAAACTAATAAATGACGTTGGTGTTCCTTTACTTGTTCCTAGCGCTAATAAATCAGGCAAAACACCATGTAGTTCGGTAGAAGAAGTTATTAAAGAATTTAATAATGAATTTGAATATGTAGTTGATGATATAATAACAATGACAAACGTTCCTTCAACAGTAATTGATTTTACAAGTGATGAGCCAAAATTAATTCGTGAAGGAAATATAAGTATTGAAGATATAAAGGAGATATATTATGAATAAAAGAATTATTATTGGAAGTGATCACGGTGGATATGATTTAAAAGAGTATTTAATATCGCATTTAAAAGAACAAGGATATGAAGTACAAGATGTTGGTACAAATTCTAAAGATAGCTGCAATTATCCTGACTTTGCCCTAAAGGTCGCTTTGGCTGTACAAAAAGGAGACTTTGAAAGAGGTCTTGTTGTTTGTACTAGTGGTGAAGGCGTGGCAATTATGGCAAACAAAGTCAAAGGCGTAAGATGTGGAATTGGTTATAATGAAGAAGTTTCTCATCTTATCGTTGAACATAATGATGCCAATATGATGGCACTAGGCGCAAAATATCTTGCTAAAGAAGAAGCAGCAAAATATGTTGATGCTTTTTTAAATGCTAAACACTTAGGTGAAAGACACGCAAAAAGAGTTTCGATTATAAAAGACTACGAGGAAAAAGTATATAGATAATCTCCCCTAGTAACCACGTACAAACCGACTTGATGGGATCAGTAACTATTAGAACTGGCCTAACTTCGAGGGCAGCCGCGACATTTTCATCATGGAATTTATCTTCAGCTACATACTCAGTTTTACAGCTGCATATAGGAAACAATCCGTTAAGTAAGATAGAGATTGTTTCCTTGCTAAACTTCTTTAATTACGCATGGAATCAGTTCTTTTTCGATTATACACAATGCCTTCCAAAATATAATCCAAAG
>DNJQ01000011.1:2620-4581 GCA_003497225.1 Bacillota bacterium
ACCCCCAAAAAAGTGGCAGTTGGCCATATTTAAATTAAAAAAAATGAATATTATGAAATATTCTTTTGTAATAGAAATCTATATATAGTAGAATAATAAAAAGAGGAAAGTATGTATGATATCATTTTTAAAGACATGTCTTAAGGGGTTCTTAACTATAATTCTATCCCCACTATGGGTTAGCATTTTTGCTTTGTCTTTAGTTGCGGGTGTCATCTTATTCGTTTATAGTGGAATAAAATGTTTGATTGGACTAGTCACACATAGAAGCCACGGAATATATGATACTGTCTATGACAAAAGAGCAAAAGAAATATTATCAAATCCAAATTTTAACTATGCACAACCTCAACCACCGGTTCAGCCTCAACCTCAACCATATGCAAATTATCCTGCACCAAATTACAATGGGTATCCACCGCAAGGTTATCCTACTCAGCCACCATACCCACAACAACCTCCTTATCCACCACAACAACCAGGATATCCTCCACAATATCAAAACCCATTTCCGGGTCAACAATCTTATGGAAAAAAGGAGGATGAATGATTATGCTAAACATTCTTATTAAATTATCTGAAAACGATAAGAGAATTCTTATTGCATTATGTTTATTAATCCTATTAATAATCGTAATTGTTGGTTATCTTTATTTACTTGTTAGAAAAGTCATGGAAAGACAGGGAAAACAAGTTGATAAGATGATGTTCGATATAATGAAAGCAAGAGTTATCACTGATGCTAAGACCTTCAAAAAAGTAGCACTTTTAAAAAGTCATCGTTACTTCTTTAAAAAGACCTTAATTCCGTTCTGCATTATGTTTGTCGCAGTATTTGCTTTATTAATTTATGGATGGGCGACAAAAGATAATGGATTAAAATACTACGCTCAAGGATGGAGTGATATTTCAATTAAGCTTCGTTGGCCTGTCCAAAAATTTTTCGGAATTAACATCGTATGTGATTGGCCTACGATGGTTAAAACACCTGACTTCACTTGGGACCCGGGTAAATATTTAGCCATATCAATGACTTTAGTGGGTGGCTATGGTGCAATAATGTATTTATTAAGAGTTCAAGCTTTAATCGCAAGATTGTTGCGCATTAGAAAACTTCGTGTAACATATTTTAGTAAAGATTTAAACAAATTAGCTGAACAGCAAATGTAATCTTAACGCATTAACATTAAATAGAAGAAAAGAAAACACTTAGGGTAGCAGTTATTCCTTGTGTTTTCTTTTTGTTATTAGTGTTTTGATTAATTCTAATGATTTATCATATAAAGAATCATTTTCAAGTTTTACTATTCTAATTTTTTCATCATCTAAAACTGCTAAAGCATAGGGTTTAACATGAGCAGCACCTAAACTAGCTTGGTAGGGATATATATCGTCAACAAATTCATATGTTAATCTTTTTGGATCTTCAGATATATGAAATTCGCTTTGACCATCTCCATAGCCATATAAAACTTTGTTAATGGGTATAACAACTCTATTGTCTTTTAAATATATTGGTGTACCTAGAGTATTTACTATATCTACTTGTGGTAAGTGTTCAATTAACTCGTTTAAGTTTTTCTTCTTCATGTCTTCTCCTTCTGCTTTTTAAATAGATTTTTAAGATATAAATAGGGCAAACAATTAGTTTTGCTGTTATTCTAATTGAAGATAAAGAACTTCTTCTACCACGGTAATAAATGCTTCCAGTCTTATTTTGAATTAGACTTTTTATGACTGGTAGAATTATAGTTAAAATTGAGTTTATATATAGAAGTTTTTCGTTATCTTCACCGGCGTTATATAGTATTTTTAATTCTCTTAGCTTAATACCAGATAAAGCTTTAGGATCTAGTTTTGTTTTGCTTTTCTTTGTTTCATCTTCCATAACTTTCTTCAATAGCTTTTTAATATTAAATTTAAGCTTTAAAATGAAGTCTATTTTAATTTTAATTTCATCA
>DNJQ01000011.1:4825-9397 GCA_003497225.1 Bacillota bacterium
AAATTTCATCAATATTAAAATCTATGGCTATATGCACTGGTAATAAGGCTAGAGCAATGATTAGGGCAACGATTATTAATAGAATAGATAATATTATTCTCATAATTATATTGTTGGTTTTATAATATTTTTATATACAAAAAAATGGGGTTAACCCCATTTTTCAACGCTTTGATTGTGATCTGCGCGATTCGCGGCTACCACTCCGTGAAGAATTAGATCTTCTGGAACGTTGTTCCTGGGTGGACATCTCGTTAGAACAATCGTTTTGGGCTTTTTTGTTTTGTCTTGAGTTGTTCTGTTGTTGTTGTCCGTTTCTTGTTTGTGTAGCACGTCTTTGTTCATTTTGCTTACGCATATTCACCTCCACAAACATAGTGTGAACAGGAATTCGTAAAATATTAAAGAAATTTAAAATTCTTCATCTGAATTATCTAAAGTTATATATTCGTATTTAATATTTGCTATACAATCAACAACATATTTTTGATAATCGAAGTGACTTTCAATCTCTTTTATCTTATCTAAATGAGGACAGGTAGTAGGATTTTTTACTTCAAATATAGTACAGCAATCTTCAAATGGTCTTATTGATATATCATAAGTTCCAATCTTTTTAGCTTCGTTAATGATATCTACTTTATCAACGGTGGCTAATGGTCTAATAATAGGCATATTAGAGCATTCTTCAATAGCTGCAATACTTTTTAAAGTTTGAGATGCTACTTGACCAACACTTTCACCGCTAGAAAGAACAAGGCAGTTATGATGTCGAGCGATGGCTTCACTGATGCGAAGCATCATTCTTCTCATGATGGTTATAGCGTAGGATGTATCAGCGTATTTATATATTTCTTCTTGAAACTCAGTAAAGGGAACTATATATAGTTTTATACTAGTTTGATACTTATTTAGTACATGTAATATATCGCGTATTTTTGTAATGACATTAGAGGAAGTATATGGTGGGGAAGAAAAGTGAATACATTCAAGTCTTACGCCTCTTTTTATCATGTTAAAGGCAGCAACTGGTGAATCAATTCCACCAGAAAGTAGCATTAAAGATTTACCAGCTATTCCAACGGGATAACCTCCAAGTCCTTTTTGAGATGAACTATAAATATAACAGTTTCCTGGTCTAATCATGATGTGTATTGGTAGTTCGGGATTATGAACATCAACTGACATAATAGTGTTTTTTAATACTTTTTCAGCTATCATTCGGTTAACTTCATCGGAATGATAGGGAAATAGCTTATCTATACGTTTAGTAATAATTTTAAAAGTCTTAGCACTATTATTTTTGCAAGACCTTAAAACTTCATTTATTATTTCTTCTATATCTTCTGGAACTCTTTTAACAAAGGAAAAACTTCCTATACCTGGAACATCCAATAATCTTTTTGAAACATCTTCATATTTTTCTTCGTGAAGTTCAATATAGATGTGGTCGTGCTCAATTCGATAGGAAAGAGTAGAAAAAGATTTTAGTTTTTCTTTAATATCAGCACCGAGCTTTTTAATAAAATCTTTGATGTTTTTTCCTTTGGTTGAGAGTTCACCGAAGCGAACTAGTATTAAATCAGTACCCATCGTTGTCCTTTCTAGTAGATTTTAGTATCTCTTTTAGTGTAACGATGAATATTTTAGCATCTTCTAGGCTTTCATTTCCACAAAATGAAAGTCTTATTCCGTTGCTAGAAAGTTTATCATCATAATTATAGGCGCGTAAAACATATGATCCACCAAGTTTTTTACTCGAACAAGCACTTTTAGTTGAGACCATAATACCTTTTTCTGATAAGGCTTCAGCTACTACTGACGCTTTATGTTCTTTCATTACAAAGTTTAAGATAAATGGAGAAAAATCAATTGGTTTTACTATTTCTATTTCATCTATCTTACTCAGTTCATCATAAAGATAATTATATATTTGTGTCGCTCCGTTTCTTCTTTCATTTAAAGTTTCGCTAGCGACACGAAGTGTTGTTGCAAGTGCTATTGTAGCGGGTAAATTACAGGTCCCCGAGCGATAACCTTTTTCTTGTCCACCACCATCAAAAAGCGGAATGAGGTCGATATTTTCTCTTTTTACGAGTAAGCCCGAACCTTTAATTCCGTGTAGTTTATGGGCTGAAAAAGATATTAAGTCGCAATCAGATAGATCTTGAGTTACTTTTAATAAAGCTTGAGTAGCATCGCAGTGAAAAGCAGCGTTGGACTTACTTTTGGTAAGCTTAGCTAAACTTGGTATATCATATACCGCACCAACTTCATTATTTATAGCCATTATAGATACAAGTATCGTATCTTCTCTTAAAGCCTTTGATAAATCTTCTAATGAAATACCTTCTTTTGATACATCTAAATATGTTACTTCAAAGCCTTCAGCTTCAAGCGATTTCATCGCTTCTAAAACTGAGGGGTGTTCTACTTTAGTAGTTATTATATGTTTTCCTTTTTTATAGTAACGCTTTGCGTAACCTTTAATAGCTAAGTTATTGCTTTCCGTCGCTCCACTAGTAATTATTATTTCTTCTGGTGAAACTTTAGTAGGGGAAAGATATTTAGCAATTTGCTTTTTAGCTTTTAAATATATCTGTTCGCTTTCTTGCCCTAGACTATGTTTTGAAGAAGTGTTTCCAAAATAAGAAACAATGGCTTTTGAATAACTTTTTATAACCTCATTATCGACAGTAGTTGTCGCTGCATTGTCAAAATAAATCATAATAATCCTCTTATAACATTATATGCGCCAAAATAAACTATTTAGAGGACACATCGGGACGCATTTTTTTAATGATGATAATAGCTTCATTGGTAGCACGGGTAAAATCGGCTTCAAAGAACGATTTTTCTGCCGTGGTTAAAGCCTTATTAACCTCTGAATAAGCGACGCGAAGCATATTTCCATAAACAATAGCTTCTTCGCTACGTTTAGCTAAATCGCACTGGGTATTAACTTCATTTATTAAACTATTGATGTGTTCTTGTGCGCGATTATGAAGTTCTTCTAATTTTAAAACATCGATCGGCTCATGGGTAAGAATTGAATCTTCTTCCTCTAAGTAGTTATAAGCTTGCTCAAAGGTCAAATGCATTTCATCAGTTAAAGTTGTAACATTTAAATCTCTGACGGCGTACTCAGCCTCGCGAAGATTAAGGTAATTTGTTCTTATACTTTCAAATATCTCTTCGGATTTTTCTTTTAAGGAGATAAGATAACTATGGAAGTCATCTAAGGTTACTTTTATTTTCGCCATTTCATTTTGAAGGTCTTCCATCTTCTTTAAAAGAATAGAGTAGGGCTGTTTGGTTAAAGAATGGATGGAAGAATCGATATCGCGCTTGATAGCTGACATTTGATTGATATTTTCTTTAATTAACTCTATCTGCTGCATATAGGATTTATTAATGATATATACTGCGCTATATTTAGGTAAATTGCGGTTCAATTTAGCAAAACTTTTTTCTAAAGAATAGGTGTCATCGGAGATGTTGATGCGACCTTTCTCAAACTTTTCTTTCGCATCAACTTCTTTTTGAAAATTAATCATAAATCCTTCTAGAGTATCAACGATAACATCGATTTGTTCTTTTACACCGGAAGTTTGAAGATTCTTTAATTTAGTTTCAATATCTTCTAAGCTAGAATTAATTTTCTTCATCGTTGAATTAAATTGGATGTGGTGAAGAGGATATTGTTCTTTTGTCATTTTTTCATAGGTTTCGGTGACATTTTGAATTCGAGACGGAATGACGGAACGAACGAGAGTATTATAGTAAGGAAGAGTTTTCATTACATCAAATAGGGCGGTTATAATTTTAGATAGTTCAGTGATAGTAGAATCTGCTTCATCATAATTAGCTGAATCGATGAGTTTTTCATAACTAGCAAATTCATTATTTATTTCATTAAAAACTAAAGAGAAGGAAGCTTCTAAGCCTTTTAATTCAGTTCCTTTACTATCATAACTTTCCTTGATACTGCGGAATTGTTCTTTTACACTTAAAGAGTTTGTTAAACATTCTTCTTCTCTTTTAAGAATTTTTGATAATTCTTCGTTAAGTTTTTTTACTGAAGAAGTGAAATCAGAAATATTAACTTTCGCTGACTCAATAAGTTCTTTCATATCCCGGTATTCTTTTTCTTTGATCAAGGATTCTAATGAACCTAATTCTTGGTCACAGGGAATAGCGAAAGAATTGAAACAATTGGTGTAATCAATATTGAATTGATTGTATATAGGAAGAAAACGAGGGTTGTTTTTGGATATAAAATCGATTCTAGTGAGCATATTATGACAATCGCTAACTAAAAGCACATGAGTTGCAGCATAATCTTTTCTTAAATCTGCTACTTGCTTACGATATCTTCTTCTCGTCCACATAAACAAAAGGAAAGCTACACCAAATATTATTAAAAGAACGATTATTAAAATAATGATCCAAAGATACTTTGTAAATCCGTTAGATGCTAGAACGATATTAGAAATTCTTATCATATCCACCTCACAACTTTTAATTATAGCAAAACTAGATATAAATAAGTATTATTAATTACTTTTATAT
>DNJQ01000069.1:0-814 GCA_003497225.1 Bacillota bacterium
TTTTGTTTAAATCATATCTAATGAAAACTACTAAATATTATCTATTATAATAAAATATATTATTTAGTTTATTCTTATAACATAAAATATGCTATACTATTTTTCGTTCGATATGGAGGAAGTTATGAAATACCCTGGGTCTTATGCAACTGTTAGAGAAATCTATGAATCTATTTCTAGCGGCAATAACGAATTTGAAGAAAAACTTGTTGTTATTGATGGTTGGGTTCGGACAAATAGAAACATGGGAAACATTGGTTTCATTTCATTTAATGATGGAACATGCTTTAAGTGTGCCCAGTTAGTTTATAGTAATGAAACTGAAAACTATGAACAAGCATTAAAATCAAAACTAGGTCAAGCTATTACTATTACTGGAATTGTTCATTTAACTCCAAATCAAAAGCAACCTTTTGAAATTGAACTTAAAGAATATACTCTTGTAGGGGATGTAGATGATTCTTATCCTTTACAAAAGAAGAAGACAAGTTTTGAATATCTTCGTACAATTCCTCATATTAGACCAAGAGCAAATACATTTATGGCACTATATAGAGTTAGAAGCGTATTATCATTTGCTATCCATGATTTCTTTCAAGGTGAAGGATTTATCTATATTCAAACTCCTGTTTTAACTTCTAATGATTGTGAAGGGGCGGGACAGGCTTTTAAAGTTGTAACTAATGATAAAAATCCTGAAACTGATTATTTTGGTAAGCCAGTTTCACTCACTGTTTCAGGTCAACTTCATGCTGAACCTTTCGCATTAACATTTAGAGATGTTTATACCTTTGGTCCAACATTTAGAGCAGAA
>DNJQ01000069.1:1096-2273 GCA_003497225.1 Bacillota bacterium
TTTGGTCCAACATTTAGAGCAGAAAAAAGTTCAACTACGAGACATGCAGCGGAATTTTGGATGATAGAACCAGAAATCGCATTTGCAACTATTTATGATGATATTGATTTAATGGAAGATTTCATTAAATACATCATTAAATATGTTTTAGTTAATTGCCCTGATGAAATGCAGTTCTTTAACGATAGAATTGAACCAGGTTTGTTACAAAAACTTGATAAAGTTGTAAATGATGCTTATGAAATTGTAAGTTATGATGAAGCGATTGAAATATTAATTAACGCTCAAAAGAAGGGTGTGAAATTTGAATATAGTGATATTAAATGGGGAATGGATTTACAAAGCGAACACGAAAGATATATTGTTGAAAAAGTCTTTAATTGCCCAGTGTTCTTAATCAACTTCCCTAAAGATATCAAAGCTTTCTATATGAAGCAAAACGATGATGGAAAGACAGTAGCTGGTGTTGATCTATTAGTTCCAGGTATTGGAGAAATCTGCGGTGGAAGTGAAAGGGAAGCCGATTATGATAAGCTTAAAAAGAGAATTCAGGAATTGCACTTGGATGAAAAAGCTTATGAATGGTATCTTGATACCCGCCGCTATGGTGGTTGTCCACACGCAGGATTTGGACTTGGCTTTGATAGATTACTGATGTTTATAACTGGTATGACTAACATTAGAGATGTTACCTTATATCCAAGAACATATAAAGAGATTTTGTATTAATGGGAAAGAAAGATAATATACCGGATTTGACTAAAGAATTTATTCCACCATTTAGTCAAGATAATAATGTACCTACTGTCGGAGCATATCAAGGGCAAGATATGAATGGGCAGATAGCTCCTACGCCATATGATCCAAATATTGATTCGGATACTTTTTCTGATGAAGAAAAATCAAAGAAAAAGAAGAAACATAAAAAAGAGAATAAATCTAGAATTGATGAATATGAGAGAATTCGTAACGGTGAAGAACCACCAAGTAATAACGATGATTTATCAGAAGAAGAGAAAAAATATCATAATAAGCAAAGAGTTAAATTAATAACACGAATAATATTAATAGTATTAAATATCGCTTTAATTGCTTACTTAATATATGAAATAGTCGATATAGCTAGATCGATTGGTAGTGATAGAAAAGAAGATAAAGAAAGTTATATAACTTTGTG
>DNJQ01000069.1:2547-3389 GCA_003497225.1 Bacillota bacterium
TGATATGGAAAAAAGTATCGATATTAATGATTATGCTATAGCTGGTGATGAACTATTCTTAAGTGGAAGAAGAATTAGTGATGTAACTAGTGAAGCATATAGTAGTTTTGAATCACTATATATAGCAAATGTTTGTACAGAAGATGTAGTTTATATGCCGCTTCTTAGAAGGACAATTGATTTAAGAAATTTAGATGTTGGTGATTATTTGGTTTTCCCAAATTATAAGCCTCTAGTAAATAATGAAAAGTCTGTAATAGGTAAAATTACTTCAAAAGCAGCTATAAGAGAAGAGATTTATTCACTTCCAAATGAAGATGGTGTTCGCCGTAAGATTACAGTTAAAAATAACGCTGCTTCCGAAGGATTAGTTATTAATGTTGAAGAAACAGTATCATTACCAACAGACTACTATGATATTGTAGTTTATACTGATGAAAAGAAAAATGTTCCTACTTTTAATGAAGAATACAAAGTTAAAATTTGCCTTAAAAGCGAAGGACTTGGAAATGTATATTCTACAAGAGCAACATATGCTTTTGAAATAGGTGATTATTATATTTCACCATCATACTCAAAAGAAGTAGATGGCATGATAAAAAGCGATACAGATGACAAAAAATTAAACGAAGACGAAGCATTTATTAATGACAGAGCATTTATCCGTGAAATTAGTGGATATATCACGGATTCTGGTAGCTGCGTTGATGAAGAAAGTTGTGTTGTAACTCCATATTTAACAGGATCACATTTAGGTAAAAAAACTTTCGTAATCAAAAACGATGAGTTAACTAGCGAAGTTTTAAAAACTATTTTTAGCAAATAACAACTGCCACTTTTTT
>DNJQ01000133.1:0-1949 GCA_003497225.1 Bacillota bacterium
ATATAGCGCATGCAATGTATCATTATAATTCGTATAACTGTACTTCAAAATACAATCCAAAACTATATTTAGGTACCATCCAAAATATCACAAGTCGATGGAATTTCGACAATGATTCTGCCCGCGGAAACCTGGCACAAGGCGACCAAAAAAGTGGCAGTTGGCCTCATTTTTTAAGTAAAAAAATTATCTTAAAACATTCTTAGTTTTATTAACTATCAAACTACATCTTTGCATTGATAAACTAATCGCTTTCGCTATTTCTAATAAATCTTTTTCTTGTGGGTTCCCTACTCCATTAACTGTCATTTCATGCTCTAATTTATCATTTGTTTGAGTTATATCATAAAATGGTGAAAGTCTATAACCTTTAATAGATTCATCATAAAGAAAAGCAAAGTTTTTTCCATGATCATCCTTATTTCCATAAAGAACATTAAAACACATTCTACCATAAGCTTCATATAAATCATTATTATCTTTGCAAATACTTTGGATTACTTGAAATAGATGCTTATAATCAAGGTTAGGAATTCTATGTGATGTTTCTAATAATGATGATAATGATATCATGTGAATTCTTTTACCTTCCCTACGATCAAATCTTTTTGCGCCAAAATATCCTGAACAAATATTAGATTTAAATAATTTAAATTCGTTCACATTTAGTCCACATTTTTTCGCAAGCAAATTCGCTTTATATTCGTTTTCACCTACAACTTGTGAATCATATCGCATAGGAAATTTTATAATCCACTCTTCATCATCTATTTTAATATGTGCTTTAGGCCTTGCTCCACCGCTTGACCCACCAAGTCTATATATCTGATCCAATGTTTTATTATCATATTCATCGTTTAATATTTTCCTAATATCTTCAGCAATAGTATCTAATTCAAACGAATTGTCTTCACCTGTTTCAAATTGACATGGTTCATATGATAAGCCACCTAATCCTTGACCACTAACTAACGAAAGTTTAGTTAAGGGTGAAAGTTTATTAGGATCAATTCCCCTTTTAGAAAGCATTCGATATACAAGTAATTCACCCCACCCATCAGGCAGTGAATCAGAAAACACTCCATAAAGGCCTTGAAAATTATCTTTTTTATTTACAAAAACGCCACTCTTAAGCGGTAAAGAGAATGGTGAAATACTAAATCCATTTTTTATCCACTCGTCTTCATATTCAAATCCAATTCGAGTATTGTCTATTTCAGCTAAATAACCTACCGTTCTTTCGTTATACTTAACTGTTAATTTTTTTACGTTTCTAATCATAAATTATAATCCTTTAAACTATTTGGAATTGGTGTTTTAAAAACCTGATTAAAATCCTCTAAGCAATTAAGTACATTTGCTATCTTTAAAAGAGAACTGAGTGAAATTTCTCCGGTGCTTTCAAATCTCCTAATTGAAGCATAGCTTACTCCAGACATTTTAGCTAATGCAACTTGAGATATATGCTTGCTTTTTCTAAATTTCTTTTCTCTTTCAACAAGTTTTTCTGTAACTGCTTGAATTGTTAATACTGGAACAAATGTTGAAATATCATATATATTTTTCATACTGCTATTATTTTAGCACTTTTTATTGTTTTTATCAATATATTGTTAATATTTTATCATTTCATGCAGTCTCCCCTTATAATTATACTACTGTCGACTACATGCAATCAGTGGATGGACGGCAGGCCGATGGCGCTAAAGGAACACACTCAATATCTGCCTGGGATGATAAGAATTATGTATACTCATTTGCACAGATAAATCTAGGAAACAATTCCAACTACAAATTAGAGATTGTTTCTACGCTAAACATCCTGAATTTACCGCATCATTTGACCTATTTTCAAAACGCAATTTCACGTACAGGAAAGTACAATCCAAAGCTTTATCTTGGTACCATCCAAAGTGTTGCATCAACATGGAATTATGACTATGATTCTG
>DNJQ01000133.1:2271-6836 GCA_003497225.1 Bacillota bacterium
CGGAGACCAAAAAAGTGGCAGTTGCTAATAATTTATAAATTAAATAACTTTGAAATTTGAAATTCGTTTACTTTTAATGTGCCATTAGGAAAAACAAGTTTATAAGCATTTAACAGCAATCTATTATTTTTAATTCCATTATATTTTTTATCACCTATTATAGTGTGTCCTAAAAATGATAAAGATGCTCGTATCTGATTTCTCTTTCCAGTAACTAATTCTATATCCAATAGACTTCTATTATCTTTAACATTTAACACTTCGTATTTTGTAATTGCTTCTACGCCTTTTTTAGTAACAAAAACATTGTGGAACTTATCTTCGGAAAGATTTACTTTAATCGTTCCTTTTCCTTTCATCTTACCTTCTACTACTGCTTCATATTTGCGTTCTACTTTATGATTTTCAAATATTAATTGTAGTTTCTCTTTTACAGTTCCAGTCTTAGCAAAAATAATAATTCCCGATGTATCTTTATCCAGACGGTGAACGACAAATATTCTGCCGCCAGTCTTCTTATGAACATATTCATAGACTTCATGGTAAAGAGAATTAAAATCATTATAATCTTTACCTATAGTTAATTGGTTGCTTCTTTTGTTACAAACAATCACTTCTTCATCTTCATAAATAATATTTAATTTGTTCTTCACTTGAAAATCTTTACTGCCTCAATTGCTCGGTGATATTTTTTAATCTTTTCATCTCTTATTTCATCATTAATATTAGGTGAAAAGATTTTAACTTTTGTATTCAAAGTACTAATATTATTTAAATTATATATTCCCTTATTTAAACCTACTAAAACAGCAGCTCCTAAAGAAGTAATTTCTGTTTCATCTTTTCTTAAGACTTGAGCATTTAAAATATTACTTTGAAACTGCATTAAATAATCATTATTTGCTGCTCCACCATCAACATATATATTTCCGCAATTAACACACGCATCTTGCTTCATAGAGTTTATAACATCATAGGCTTGATATGCTATTCCTTCTAATGTTGCTTTAGCTATATCATATTTGGTTGTAGCGCGTGTTATACCTAAGATTGCGCCTTTACAATCTGAATCCCAGTAAGGAGTTCCTAAACCGTTAAATGATGGAACAAAAATAATATCATCATCACTAGATTTTTTAGCCAATGTTTCAGAATCAGAACTCTTTCTAATTATACCTATTCCATCTCTTATCCACTGAACTGCTGCTCCACCAATAAACACAGATCCTTCTAAAGCGTAATAAAGTTTTCCCTTATCTTTTAGTGCTATTGTTGTTAATAATCCGTTTAAAGAGGTGCACATCTTTTCTCCAGTATGAAGTAAACAAAATAATCCTGTTCCATAAGTTATTTTTACTCCACCAGTAGAAGATATTCCATGCCCTAATAAAGCGCACTGTTGGTCTCCACCAACACCGCAAATCTCAATTCTTCCAAAAGTGAATTTATCAGTATAACCAAATGATGAAGTAGAATCACGAACTTCTGGAAGCATGATTTTAGAAATATTAAATATCTTTAAAAGTCTTTCATCATATTCACCAGTATTAATATTATAAAGTTGCGTTCTTGAAGCATTAGTTGCATCAGTTGCAAAAACTTTACCATCAGTTAATTTATATATTAACCAAGTATCAATAGTAGCAAAAAGTACTTTTCCTTCTTCGGCTTTTTTCTGTAAATTATATTTATCTAAAAGATAGCGAATCTTGGAAGAAGAAAAGTAAGGTGAAATAGTTAGACCAGTTAATTCTTTAATAACATCTTTATAAGGTTCATATTGATCTAATAAAAAACTCGTTTCATTACTTTGCCAAACTATGGCTTCAGTTAAAGGCATTCCACTTTCTTTATCAAATAGTAATGACGTTTCTCTTTGATTAGTTATACCAAGACCTATAATGTCTTCTGATTTTATATTTTGTTTAACAAAAATTTCATTTATACAATCAAGTGCCGCAACGTAAATCTCCATCGGATCTTGATGAACATGTCCGGAAGAAGGATAAGTACAAATAAGTGGTCGGAAAGAAGATGCTATTCTTTTTCCGTCAACTGAAAATAGACTTGCTCTAGTTGATGTTGTTCCACTATCTAAGGCTAAAAAATACTTCATAAACTACTTAGGTAATCTTCCACTTTCCTCGGTCATTATTCTTAAATGTTTTGCTAATTCGTTAGTTAAAACATCTTTGGGTAAACGGTACTTCCAGTTCATACCTAAAGTTCCAGGAAGATTAATTCTTCCTTCTTGTCCAACATGTAAAAGATCTTGAAGCATTAAAATTACTGTATCGGCATTAGATCTCATTAAGGTTCCAATCATTGTATCATGAATATATTTAACATCATCAACATGTAAATATTCTTTCATGAATGGATGTAAATTGGTGTTTTCTTCAATAAAATGAGCTAATGTATCATTATCGTGTGTGCCTATATAAGCTACACAGTTTGATTCATAGTTAATAGGTAAGAAAGCGTTAGAATATCCTGAATCAAAAGCGAATTCATAAACCTTCATACCAGGCCAAGTAGAATCTAACTTTAGTTTAGTAACTGTTGGAGTTAATAAACCTAAATCTTCAGCGATAAACTGCATATTAGGTGCAGCTTCTTGAAGAGCATTAACTAACTTCATATTAGGACCTTTAATCCATTTACCATTTATTGCTGTTTCTTCTCCATATGGAACAGACCAATATTCATCTATTCCACGGAAGTGATCGATTCTTAATACATCATATAATTCAGAGCATTTTTGAATCCGATACTTCCACCATGAGAATCCATCTTTTTCCATCTTCTCATAATCATATAATGGATTCCCCCATAATTGACCCGTGGCAGAAAAATAATCCGGTGGAACACCAGCTACACTAGTAGGTCTTCTATTTTCATCTAATTGGAATAATTCACTATTAGCCCAAACATCACTAGAATCTAAAGCGACATAAATAGGTATATCACCAATAATTTTTATATGATGTGAAGTAGCATATTTCTTTAAACTGCGATATTGCTTATATGCTTCATATTGAAGGAATACCCAGAAGTAAAATTCTCTTTCTTGCTTTAAGAATACTTCCTTCATAGCTTGATCTTCACGCTTTTTATATTTATCTTCCCATTCTTGCCAGCTCTTCCCGCCGTGCATTCCTTTGATTACCATAAACATGCTGTAATCAATTAACCATTTATTTTCTTCTTGAAGAAATTTATCAAGTTTAGTTCTGATATCAGTTTTTAAAGCTTTATTATAAGCTATTCTTAAAACTTTAAATCTTTCGATATAAAGTCTTCCATAATCAATGAAAGACTCATAGTGCTTAGTTTGATTCTTTAAATCATTAGGAGTTAATATTCCTTCTTTAACTAATTCATCAAGATCAATGAAATAAGGATTCAAAGCAAAAGCAGAAAAAGATTGATATGGTGAATCACCATAAGACGTTGGATTTAATGGCAACATTTGCCAATAAGTTTGTCCAGCTTTTTCCAAAAATAAAACAAAAGAATGACTTTCTTTTCCAAATGTTCCTATACCATATCTCGATGATAGAGAAAATACTGGTAGAAGAATTCCTGACCCACGATTCATTTCTATTACCTCTAAATAAATTATACTAAACTATATTCTTTTCTTCAATCACTCACATTAAACCAATAAACTTAAAGAACTTGCTTTTGGTTCTAAATAAATGATGTGACCTAAACGAAGTAAGAGTGTTCTTAAATAATTGTTATTTTTCTCTTCACAAAGAAGGCAGATTTCATCAGCATTAAAAATAAATGCCTTTTCACCAGTTAAACAATTACGATAAGAAACTCTATCATTCGTTATTTTTATTTCACCATTTTCACGATCACAGGAAGTTAATATAGCAAGTATTTCTTCAAACTTAATTGGTCTAATCCAATCGTTATCAAAGAAATCTTTGTCGTCTTGTAAAAGATATGTTATATCATCTACTCTTTTTGAAGAATATTTCACTTTGTATAGCGCAAAATAATTCATAATTCGCCTCCTATATATACTATATATTGGAGTTAATAAATTTTTTGTCGAATTATGATCCGCCGATATCATCATCATCAACATATCCAATATTAAAGTCATGTGAAAGTTCAAAAGGAGTTGGAAATTGCTGATGTTCAGCTAATTCTGAACGATAATCAACTCTTTTTCTATCAAAGTGAAAGAAATCATCAAAAACAGAATCAACATCTTCTTTTGGCATTATAAAGTAATTCATTCTTATATCTTCTAGTTTTCTTTTTTGTTCATGTGTAATCTTACTTAATAATACACAATCAACTTTTTGAAGATAAGAAATTTCGTAAAATTCACGAAAACTAAAAATATCTTTTTTAAACACAAACGATCTTAATTCACCATAGCACTCATAAATAACCATGGTCGATTTATTATCAAAATCAGTCAATATTTTTTTATCATCTATAAGCAAAGCTATCTTCATAATTTCACCTCTATGTTAGTATTAGATTTAGTAAAATTATTTATTCACTGGATTTAAATTTTATAGGCCAACTGCCACTTTTTT
>DNJQ01000109.1 GCA_003497225.1 Bacillota bacterium
TATAAAAAATAATTTTATATATATTCATTATATGAGCTTAGTATTGATATAACTATACTTCTTTGCTAGAATTTGAAACTAGGCGCAGGAGAAAAGATGAAGTTTTATTATTCATTATTTAAAAAACAAATTCCTCTTCTTTTAGTGGATATATTTTGTTTAATGGTGGATGTTGCTTTAGAAATGGCTCAGCCTTTTTTAATGGCCATAATCTTGGATGAAGGAATAAAAAAACAAGACTTCAATATTATTTGGATTGTTTCAGCTATCATGCTAGCCATGGCTATCGTTGCCATTTTATTTAGTGTATTAGCAATGAATTGTAGCGTAAAAATTGCTAATCGTTTTTGCTACGATATCCGCAAACAAATTTTTCATAAAATTCAAACCTTTTCATTTAAAAATATCGATGAATTTGAAGTTCCTTCATTAATAACAAGAATAACTTCTGATGTAAATATCATTCGGCAAATGATGACAATGGTGACCCGGGCGGGATTAAAAGTTCCATTAATGATGATCGTTGGTTCAGTATTTATGTTTATTTATAATTTAAAACTAGCTGCAATAGTTTTAGCTGTTTGTGTCGTTTTGTGCTTTTCAATTATTTTTATCATCTATCGCTCTTCTCCTAAGTTTCAAAAGATGCAAGTTGCTTTAGATGACATTAATCAAGTTATTGAAGAAGATATAGATGGAATTAGAGTTGTTAAATCTTTTGTTCGTGAAGATCACGAAATTAATAAATTCCAAACAAAAAACGATAGACTTATGAATCTTGGCATTAGAGCCTTTCAAGTTTCTAGCATCAATATTCCCTTAATTTTATTTGGAGCAAATATCTGTAACGCTTTAATTTTAGGACTTGGGGGAATAGATGTTGCTAAAGGTACGAGTTTTACTACAGGAAGACTTTCTAGTTTTGTTAACTTTTCAACTATCGTTTTAATGGCATTTAATATGGTTTCAGGTATAGCGATAAATATTTCGCGTTCTAGCGCTTGTTTTAAAAGATTAAATCAAATTATTAATGTTAAAATTGATATACCTTATGAGAAAAAAGAAAAGACCGATGACTTTGATCCATCAGTAATAAATGATGGCAGTGTAGAATTTATCGATGCTACTTTTTCTTATAGTAACGATAAAGAAAAATTAGCTGTTGGTCCAGTTAACATGAAAGTTAATGCCGGCGAAATAATTGGAATAGTTGGTGGAACAGGTTCAGGAAAATCTAGTTTGGTTTCCTTAATTCCTCGTCTTTACGATACTTTATCGGGGCAAGTAAAAGTATCTAGAAGAGATGTTAAAGATTATGATTTAATAAGTTTAAGAGAAAATATCGGCGTTGTTACTCAAAAGAATGTTTTGTTTACTGGAACGATAAGAGACAATATAAAATGGGGCAAGGAAGATGCTACTGATGAAGAAATAAATGCTGTTTTAAAAAAGGCTCAAGCATATGATTTCGTTCATTCATTTAACGATGGATTAGATACTTTAGTTTCTCAAGGTGGAACTAGTGTTTCGGGTGGTCAAAAACAAAGACTTTCTATCGCTAGAGCCTTAATTAAAGAACCTAAAATACTCATTCTAGATGATTCAACTAGCGCTCTAGATGTTGAAACAGAAGCAAAACTTAAAAAGAACATCTATAACAATGAAAAGAAGATGACGATATTTATTATCGCTCAGCGCATATCAAGCGTAATGGATGCTGATAAAATCCTAGTTTTAGATAATGGTAAAGTTGATAACATCGGAACACATGAAGAACTCTTAAAGAATTCTTCCATTTACCGTGATATGTATGTTACGCAACAGAAAGGGGTGGACTAATGGAAAAAAGATACGCCTCTGCTTTAAAACCATGGAAGTCATTTATAAGAATTCTTTCATATTTAAAATATCATCCAATAATGACAACCTGTGTCATTTTAGTTGCTATAATTAATATCGTTGTTTCTTTAATAGGTACAAGTATATTAAAGCCCGTAATAGATGACTATATCACTCCAACTTTAGAAGGAATAATGACTTTTGAAGAATTAACATCTTCTTTAATACGTTTATCTATCATTCTTCTTTCACTTTTTACATTATCTTTTATTTTGGCCATAGTTCAAATACTATTGATGGTTCGCTTATCTCAAAAAGCGGTAACTAGAATGAGAACTGACTTATTTAAAAAACTTCAAGAACTTCCCTTGTCTTTCTTTGATAAAACAACTCATGGAGAACTCATGAGCAGATTTACAAATGATTTAGATCTAGTTAATGAAATGTATACCAATTCATTTTTAGAAATATTAACAAGCACGGGACTTATAACTGGTATCATAATCATGCTTTATGTAACTAACTGGATATTAGCTATAATAGCGTCAGTTATGCTACCTTTCATGATTCTTCTTATCAGACGCTTTATTAAAATTGCTCATAAAAACTTTGATGCCACACAAAAAAGTTTAGGTGAAATGAATGGTTACATTGAAGAGATGCTTTCAGCACAAAAAATAATAAAAGTCTTTAATAAAGAAGAAGATGTAGAAAAAAAGTATGATGAAATATTAACTCGCATGACCAATGAATCGATAAAAGCATCATTTTTCTCTAACGTTGGTATCCCAGTAGTTAAAAATTATAGTTCTTTGATATTTATTATTTGTACACTTATTGGTTCAGCTTTAGCCTTCGTTTTTAAAATCAGTTGGTTACCATTAACCACCGGATCTCTTTCTGTTTTTATTACTTTAATTTGTCAACTATATCGTCCATTAAATAGAACAACCAATCAATTAAACATCGTTCAAGCCGCTTTAGCTGGCGCGGAAAGAGTTTTCTTTATTCTTGATATGGAAAATGAAGAAGATGATAAGAAAGAAAAATATGTTCTTTCTAAAGATATGTATTGGATAAAAGGTGAAGAAAAGATTCCTCTTCATGGCGAAGTGATATTTAATAATGTGAACTTTTCCTATGTAAAAGGACAAAAGGTATTAAAAAATATATCTTTCTTTGCTAAACAGGGACAAAAAATAGCTTTTGTCGGATCTACTGGTGCTGGAAAAACCACTATAGCTAATCTCATTACAAAATTTTATAGTATTGATTCTGGGAAGATAACAATTGATGGAATAGATATAAATGATATAGACAGAAAAAGTTTAAGAAGCGTAATAGCTTTGGTCCTTCAAAGCACTAATCTTTTTGCTGGAACGATAATGGATAATATTCGTTACGGACGTTTAGAAGCAACTGATGAAGAATGTATTGAAGCCGCTAAACTTTCCCACGCTCATGAATTTATAGTTAAGCTAAAGGATGGATATAACACTCTTATTACTACTGGCAACGATAGCTTATCTCAAGGTCAAAGACAACTCTTATCTATTGCTCGAGCAGCGATAAATAAGTCCCCTATTTTAATCTTAGACGAAGCTACTTCTTCTATCGATACACGTACTGAAAAGCTTATCGATTGTGGAATGGATGAACTAATGAAGGGTAAAACAGTTTTAGTTATCGCGCACCGCTTATCTACCATTAGAAGATCAAATGCGATAATGGTTATGGAAAATGGTGAGATTATTGAACGAGGAACTCACGAAGAATTAATGAATAATAATGGAAGATATCATTCGCTTTGTACCGGGAAATTTGAATTGAATTAACTTTATTTTGTAATAATAAATGAGTAAAATATAAAAGATGAATAAAAAAGAAAAAATCTATTTCACAATTGGAAGTTGCTTCTCCGTTATAGGAGCAGGTTTTTTAGCGTTTTTATATTTCTATCCATATCATTCTGTAGAATCTTATTTTTATAGAAATAACGCAACAAATATTTCTTCAAAAATCAGTG
>DNJQ01000008.1 GCA_003497225.1 Bacillota bacterium
TAAAGAACAAGTTAAAAGATATTTTCTTGAAGTTAATGATGACATAGTAAAATATTTATTATCTAACGCTAAGATTTGATCTTTAATATTTTTATTCACTAAGAAATGAAATACATAGTGTTCAATCATTGCTAGATGATTAGAATCTATTAAACGTTTTACAAATTCATCATCTGGAGTTTTCCCTACTACTTGATAGCAGTTATGAGCAACATAAGCTACCTTTGAAAAGAAGTCATCATCATCAATTCTTTGCGCGCTATAATCAACATAATTTATCATCGTAATTCTCCATTAAGTTTAGATTGAACAGCACTAATTATTTTATCGCTTATCGCCTTAATCTCTTCATCTTTAAAGGTGTGGTCCATATTAGTCATTTTAACACGGAAAGCGATAGATTTTTTATCGTTACCTAAATCATAAACATCAAAGATATCTAGGCTTTTTAAAGTTGATCCCACTGCTTTTTTAACTGTGCTCATTAAAGAAGCAGAAGTTACATCTGAACTTAAGACAAAACAGAAGTCTCTTTCAACATCAGGATAGATTGAAAACGGTGCAAATTTTGTTGAACCAGATTTTATTTCCATCATCTTAGTTAAATCTAATTCAGCAATGAGAATTGGTTTCTTTTGATATTGCGGTGATATTTCACCAAATACACCTATGCAATCTTTTCCAACATAAATCTCTGCTGATCTACCAGGATGAAGATATTTATTGCTACTTCTAGTTACTGTATAACGGTTAGGACTTATATTTAATAAAGCTAAAACCGATTCAACATAGCCTTTTAAATCATAGAAATCATAAGGTACTTTTTCTAAAAGTGATCTAGTCTTCTTTAGACCTGTTAAACCTATTGCTAAGTAGGTATTATCTTTCTCACCAACTCTTAAATCAGCAATTTCAAAAATACCGAAATCATCTTTTTGTCTCGATAAATTATATTCGATTGTTTTAACAATACTAGAAGTTAAATCAGATCTAATATATTCGTGATCATTTGTCATAGGATTAGCAATCTTAATGCTTTCAACGCCTTCGTTAAATAAGCGATATGATGAATTTAATTTTTCATCAATTAAAGTATAAGAAAGAATCTCATATAGGCCGATGGAAGAAAGATAATTTGAAATCTTATGACACTTAGCATATTTTTCGCTCATTTTTCCCGGCGTAACTGGGAAGTTATTTAAGGATAAATCAAGTTTACTTGGATCATTATAGCGGAAAACTTCTTCATCTAAATCAGCTTGCTCTATTAAATCCTGTCTATCAATAGGTGGAACAATAGTTCCATCTTTATTGACTTTAATTCTTAAGCGTTTAAATACATCATAAACTTCCTCTTGTGAGAAGTGACTTCCTAAACGAACATTAGTCTTTTCAACGGAATAAGAAATAGTTCTTAATTTCTCTGGTTCATCATTAAAGGCGGAATAAGAAAGAACTTCAAAAGAAGGATCGATGCTTTTATATACATGAGCTAAGATTCTTAAACTTTCAGCCGTTAAGTTCTTATTAACTTTTTTAATAAAGCGAGATGAAGAATCACTTGCTAAACCAGTTCTATTAACTGTATGTCTAATTTGAGCATAATCAAAATATGCGCTCTCGATTCCAAATTCGTGACTGTTTTCATCAGTGGCAACATTTTTTAATCCCATGACACCACCTAAACACATCGGTGTTTCACCATTAGTAACAACTAAATCACCAAGTTTCACATCGATTACTTTTTCATCAAGGGTAATTATTTGACCTTCAAAATCATCGCGTACGACATATTTTTCTGTTCCCGAAATAGCCTTAGCTTTTTCACTATCATAGAAATGGAATGGTTGTCCAGTTATAACCATCATGAAGTTACCAATATCAACGGCTAGATTGATTGAACGATATCCTAAAGCTCGAAGATATTGTTTCATTTTAACTGGTGTTTTTGCTTTACCATCAGTTCTAACTTTTAATAAGCAGAAGCAAGAACATTTTTCGGTTTTTGAAGATACTTCAATACTTTGAGTCTTTTTATAATCTAATTCAGGAACATCTTTTACTTTAGTAGAAAATAAAGCAGCAACTTCTCTTGCTACTCCACGCATAGAAAGAAGATCAGGTCTATTAGCTAAAACATTAAGTTCTAAAATATAATCATCTAAGCCTAAAAGTTTTAATACTTCTTCATCTCCAACCTTAGCGTCTTCTTCTATTTCATATATTCCGTTCTTCTCTTTTTCAGATAAAAGTTCATCTGAAACACCAAGTTCAGCTAAAGAACAACACATACCGTTACTTTCATGGCCTAATATTGTGCTTTTCTTTATCGTAACGCCGATGGCTTTTAAATTGGCTCCGACGGTTGCAACGATAGTTTTAAGTCCTTTACGAGCATTAGGTGCTCCACAGACGATATCTAAAACTCCTCTTTTTTCACCTAAATCAACTTTTAAAAGATGAAGGTGGTCAGAATCTGGATGTGGTTCACAAGAGATTATTTGACCAACAACTAATCCACTTGCTTGAGCTAAAGGATAACATTCTTCAACTTCAATACCAGCAAAAGTAAGTTTATTCGCTACTTCTTCTGGTTTTATGGTTGGATCTAATTCAACCATTTCTTTTAATAAATTATATGATACGCGCATAATTACTTACTCCTTTGAAAATTGCTTTAAAAAGTCTATATCGTTGGTATATATTCTTTTAATATCGTCGATTCCATATTTAAGCATTGCGAATCTATCAATACCAATACCGAAAGCGAAACCTTTATATTTTTCATCATCAAACCCATTAAGTCTTAAAACATTGGGGTTAACCATTCCTGCCCCTAATAGTTCAATCCATCCCGTGTGCTTACACATTGAGCATCCTTTTCCTTCACATGAGAAGCAACTCATATCTACTTCAACGGATGGTTCAGTGAATGGGAAGAACGATGGACGGAAGCGAACTTTTCTATTCTCTCCAAAGAAGTGTCTTAACATTAAGGTTAAGGTTTCTTCAAGTTGTCCCATCGTCGCATTTTCATCAATTACTAAGCATTCGATTTGGCCGAATTGATGCGAGTGAGTGACATCTTCATCTCTACGATATGTTTTACCTGGGCATATAACCTTAATAGGTCCTTTTCCCTTTGCTCTTTCCATAACGTGAGCCTGAGCTGCGGAAGTATGACTTCTTAATAATCTATTTTTATCAATAAAGAAGGTATCTTGCATATCTCTAGAAGGATGATCTTTTGGAATATTTAAAAGTTCAAAATTATAGTGATCTGTTTCTACATCACTGCCTTCAACAACTTCATATCCAAGACTCATAAAATAATCAACAAAATCATCTACAATAAGTTTAAATGGATTCTTAGCTCCTGAAGTAACAGTGCGAGAAGGAAGAGTTACATCAATCTTTTCACTCTCGATCTTCTTCGCTAATTTCTTTTGTCTTATTTTTTCTTGTTTTTCAGCAATCAAAGAATTTAAAGCATCTCTAGCTTTATTAATCTTTTCACCAAAAACTTTCTTTTCTTCAATCGTCAATTCTTTAATTTTTGAAAACAAAGAATTTAAAGAACTCTTTTTACCAACAAGTTCAGCGCGAAGATTATTCAATTCATTTTCATCTTCAACATCTTCAATTCGGTTTTTACCTTCCTGATAAACCTTTTCTACATCATTAATGTTCATAAATACTCCTATAAATTAAAAGCAAAATAACGATTTAAAT
>DNJQ01000135.1 GCA_003497225.1 Bacillota bacterium
CTACTGGTAAAGCCATTTCTTACACTCGCCCCTCCCATATGGTCGGGGCTCGTGTAAGAACCTTGGGAGATGGCGTACATCAAATTGTTGTAACAAAAAACCTCAAATCGTTGTAATAAATTACATCAAATTGTTGTAATTCAGTTGACAATCACAGAATAAATGCATATACTACTATTGAACATTTGAAGAAACGTTCAACTATTGGAGGGTTATATGTCCGAAATTACGAAGCAAGAAATACGCAACATGCTCCCAGATGATGATGTCATATATAGCCTTGCAGAACTTTTCAAAATGTTTGGTGATCCAACTAGAGCTAAAATCTTAAAATGTTTACAAATTAAAGATTTATATGTTGGAGAACTATCAGACATATTGAATATGAGTATTTCTGCGGTTTCCCATCAACTAAGAGTATTGCGTTCAGCTAAACTAGTTAAGGGAACAAAAGAAGGAAAGGAAGTTAAGTATTCATTAGATGATGACCATGTTACTAAAATATTAGAATATGGTTTAACTCACGTTAATGAAGAATAAATTTTAAATCAGGGGAAACCCTGTTTTAAAAAGATTAACAATTGAATAGTTATTCAATGGTGTAAATGTTCAACAAATATCTAAAGATTAATGGAGGTGTCTTATGAGAAAGGTATTTAAATTAGAAGATCTAGATTGTGCTAACTGTGCAGCAAAAATGGAAAGATCAATTGCAAAGATTGATGGTGTTACTTCCGTTGTAGTCAGTTTTATGAGTCAAAAAATGACAATTGAAGCTGATGAAACAAGATTTGATGCAATAATGAAGGAAGTCGTCAAGACTTGCAAAAAAGTTGAACCTGACTGTAGAATTATCCTTTAATTAATAAAGATAATACTAATAATGGAGATGATACTATGAAAAAGTTTTTAATGAGCCGAAAAGAAAAGAAAAAACTAATCAGAATACTCATTGCTTTAAGTCTATTCATCACAATATTTATTATCGATAAGGTTATTAATCTAGCTAGTGTTTTTGATAGTAATTTAGGTTGGTTATTTCCCTTTGCATTATATTTAGTTGTCTATTTTGTAATAGGGTATGATGTATTATGGAAAGCAATACGAAACATCTTACACGGACAAGTATTTGATGAAAATTTCTTGATGTGTGTCGCAACTCTTGGTGCTTTTGCTTTAGGAATATATCGCGGTGTAAGCGGACAAGAAATAGAAGGCTTTGACGAGGGTTGTGCAGTTTTAATCTTTTATCAAGTTGGTGAATGGTTTCAATCATACGCCACAGGAAAATCACGTAAATCAATCTCTTCACTTATGGATATCCGTCCAGATTATGCGAACATTAAGCGCGAAGATGGAATAGAACAAGTAGATCCAAGTGAAGTTAAAATAGGTGATGTAATTGTCATTAATCCAGGTGAAAAAGTACCACTTGATGGCGTGATAATAAAAGGATCAACAACTTTAGATACTAAAGCTTTAACTGGTGAATCTCTTCCCCGCGACGTCTCTACTAATGAAGAAGTCATAAGCGGATGTGTTAATTTAACATCACAAATTGAAGTCAAGGTTATTAAAGAATTCTATGATTCAACAGTATCAAAGATTTTAGATTTAGTAGAAAATGCCTCCTCTAAAAAATCTAAAGCTGAAAACTTTATCACTAAATTTGCTAAATATTACACGCCAACGGTTGTAATAGTAGCTATTTTACTTGCAGTAATACCAGGTATAATAACTACTGATTGGTCAACTTGGATATACCGTGCATTAAGTTTTCTAGTAGTATCTTGCCCTTGTGCACTGGTAATTTCTATACCTTTATCATTCTTCGCCGGAATTGGTGCTGCATCAAGATATGGAATCTTAGTAAAAGGATCAAACTATCTTGAAAAATTCAATAAAGCAAACACATTTGTTTTTGATAAAACAGGTACACTTACTAAAGGTAACTTCGCTGTATCAAAAATTACCCCCGAAGAAAATAAAGAAGACATTTTAAAACTTGCCGCTATAGCAGAACAAAACTCCAATCACCCCATTGCTCGTTCAATAGTTTCTTCCTACGGAAAAGAAGTTGAAAGCAACTACACTTTAACTAATATCGCTGGTCAAGGTATAGTAGCAACAAGTGGTGAAGATAACATTTATTGTGGTAACGAAAAACTGATGCAAAGCAAAGGTATTGAATTTATAAAAGAAGATGGAGTTGGTACAATAGTTTATGTAGCAAGAAATAACGAATACATAGGTTCAATATTAATCGCTGATGAAATAAAAGAAGAATCTAAAGAAGTTATTAGCGAACTCAACTCCATGAACTGCAAAACCTTCATGCTTACCGGAGATAATGAAGCTATTGCGAAAAATGTTGCAAGTCAAATAGGACTTACAGGATATAAGGCTTCTTTGTTACCGCAAAATAAAGTAACTGAAGTTGATAATATGCTCAAGGCTAAAAGTTCTAATGAAGTATTATGCTTCGTTGGTGATGGAATTAATGATGCTCCAGTACTTATGAGATCTGATATTGGTATTGCTATGGGTGGTGTTGGAAGTGATGCTGCTATTGAAGCCTCCGATATTGTCTTAATGAAAGATGATTTACGCGGTATATCACTTGCTAAACGCATAGCTAAAAAGACGATGCGAATTGTATTTGAAAATATTTGGTTCTCATTACTTGTTAAACTTACAATACTTATATTATCTGCATTTGGAATAACCAATATGTGGATTGCCGTATTTGGAGATGTTGGGGTTGCAGTACTAGCAATACTAAATGCTATGCGCGTTAATTCTAAATATAAAAAAGAACCTAAAGTTAATTAAAAACATAATATAGTAAATTAAAATTGACGGGAAACTATTCAAAATAATAGTTCCCGTCATTTTTATTAGCTTACAAATTATATTTTGTTTTTACTTCCCCATTCACACATTTGATCCAAAATTGGTATCAATGATTTTCCTCTATCTGATAAGCTATATTCAACTTTAGGAGGTATTTGAGGATATTCTTTACGGATAATCAATTTATCTTTTTCTAATTCTTTTAACGATAAAGATAGTGTTTT
>DNJQ01000061.1:0-2703 GCA_003497225.1 Bacillota bacterium
TTGGAGATCTTTTAGCTTCAATACTTTTTTCAATTTTTAAAATGAGATTAAATAAATTATCGTAAGAAGTATCAGTATAGTTATCCAAGATTGAAATAAATTCTTTATCTTCACTAGATATTCTTTTTTCAAAATCAGCAATGATGAAATTTCTTTTTAATAAATCAAAAGTAGTTTCATTTCCAATATCATAGCCATCAGTTAAACCAAGTTTTACCCGATATTTATTAGCTAACTTTTTATTAAAGGCGTCAAATGTTTCTATATCAGCGCCATCAACAAGTGAAAGTTGACTAGATAAAGTAGGAACTTCATTAATAAGTTTCTTTATTCTAGTTTTCATGTTTTGAGCAGCGTTTTTGGTAAAGGTTAAAATTAGCATGTTATCTAAAGAATAACCATCTTTTAATAAGGATAAAACGCGGTTAGCTAAAACCATCGTTTTACCACTTCCGGCTCCAGCAGAAACTAAAACGTTTTTATTTCTTATATTTATAGCGCGTAGCTGTTCCTCATTAAACTTACTCATCTTTCACCACTCTCTCTTCTTTGGTACTGGCTTTCTCTTTTTGACAGATATCTTTAAAGCTACAAAAACGACAAGCGTCATAATTTGTATTTAATACACTTAGTGGAGCGATTTTAAATTCGCCTTTTGCTATTCCATCAGTAGCTAATTTTAAATGATTATTTACATCTTCTTCTAAAGCCTTAACTTCTTCTTCCGCTAAAAATAGCCCTTCAGTACTTCCTTCATCAGTTTTCTTTTTCTTTAGGCTAAAGTAATTTGATAATTCATCTTGAAAATATATTTGTAAAGCAGGTTTAGAAAAAGCAAACCCATTGAGTTTAGAGGTCTTTTTTCTTCCAATTGGTTCAATAAAACAACCGAGGCAATTTTTATCTTTGTACTTTTCTTTTGAAGTCAAATAATAAATAGGAAGTTGAAGATTAAAGCCGTATTTAATATATTTATAATCAAAATCTTCATCCCCGGTTTTAAAATCTATAACCATATAGTTTTTATTATCGCTTAATACCAAATCGTAGCGACCAATAATATTACAAATATTGTTATAATTAAAAGACACTTCTGTTTCGCGCTTCATATTTAATTGACCGTAGAAAGAATCGAGAAATTCTCTATTTTTAACTAGCGCTTCAAGACGACGATTAAAGTAGTAGTTTTCACTCGGTGAAAGATTTTCATTATCTATTCTTTTAAATGATAAACGCGAGGTTTGAGTAAAAGTTTCAACTAATTCATGAACAGCATTACCAAAACTTAAAACATAATCATTCTTTTCTTCCGGTACACGCAAAACATTTTTTAAATAATATGAAAATGGGCAATAAATATAAGACTTTAAAGAAGAATAAGAATGTCTATTAATATTAGTAGGAACTAATATTTGCATATCCGATGTGTAATCACCGAAATTACCTAAATTCTGCTTCATTAAATAGTTCTCTAAAGGTGAAACTATCTGATAGTGTTTCCTATTTTGATAATAATGATTTAAAAGAAGTAAATCAGCACTTTTACTATAACGAACCTTTGGTAAATTAAATTCATCATTAATTACAAAAGAACTATGCATAAAGCCATTTTCTTCAGAAGTTGTTAAAACCGTATATTCCTTATAAAATGAAAACTTTTTAATAATATCTTCTTTATTGATTATGTTTGAGATAAATGATGGTAAAAGATAGGAATGTTCTTTTTTATCTTCATCACTTAAAAAATCAGCATCTTTTGCCACGGAAAGAAGATCATCATCAAATTCAAAAGTCAAAACATAATTAGCGTTAGATGGAAAACTATCAGTCAAAATAACTTGATTAGACTGTTCATTTAAAAGAACCATCTTTCCACGATAATAAAGATATTCTTTTAATGTTTCAGGAGATTTTGAAAAAGAACTAACTTCATCGACAAATTCCTTAATATAATTCATTATCGTTCCTTTAACTCCATCAACTTCTTCAGTAGTTAAAAAATCCTTGTTCTCAATAAAAGAGTTTACGGCAAATTCAAAATACTTCGTATCCGCTATGGTGCGGCTATTATCAGAGATATTTAAGTTAAATAACTTTCCGTAATAAGAAATCAAATTGTGATACTCTTTTTTAGCAACTATATAAATATCTTCATAAGTCTTGTAGTTTTCTATTTTACTACATAAGATATTAAACCCATAATTCAATTCTTCAACTAAAGATTTAAATGGGTTAACACTAATTTTTTCTATATTAATTTCATCCGTATCAAAAACATAAGAAATATCTAGATCTTCTAATATCTTAATCAATTTATCAAAAGAATGAGGATAGCCTTTTAATGTTACTTCACTTTTAAAGAAAAGATAGCGTTTATAACTATAATCGAGATTTCCGTTGGATAGAAGTTCTTCTTTTAGTTCAATTAATTCGCGAACACTAATAGGTAAATTATGACTATATTTTTTCGTTTTTAAATTAATAATATTATCAAGATATAATTTAGCTAAATTGAATGAAAATCCGTGTGTTTCACATAGATAAAATATCGCTCCATAATCATATTCATAAAGAAGGATTTTTTCCGCCTCTTTACACGAAAAAATAGTTTGATTGCGATCGAGCGAATTTTCTTGAACGCTCTTTTTAAATAAAAGATCATCGACGATTAAAAGCTCATTTATCATAAGTAAATTATATCAA
>DNJQ01000061.1:2949-8786 GCA_003497225.1 Bacillota bacterium
ATAAGTAAATTATATCAATATATAGGATATTTTTCTATATAAATGATTGAGTTTCAAAGGAAAATAAAAGAAGCAACTTCATTTATTATTTAGAAGTTGCTTCTTAATCAAAATTCTTTTATTACGCTTATCTTCCTAAATCTTTCTTTAAGACTTTTTCACCCTTTTCAATCGCATTAACTGGGCAAACATTTGCACAAAGGAAGCATCCAACGCAGCGCTTTTTATCAAGAACTACCTTTCTTTCTTCCGTAAAGGTCAAAGCTTGATGTCCGCCGTCAAAGCACGATACTACACATCTTCCGCAGTGCACGCACTTTTCTGAAACAAATTTAGGGAATATCACAAATGTACGATCTAAATCTTCCGCTGGTACGACATTTTTAGTAGCTAGACCGATAATCTCCTTTAAAGAAGAAAAATTATGGCGAGCTAGATAGTGACGCAAGCCATCAGTTAAATCCTCAATTATGCGGTAGCCGTACTGCATAATAGCCGTAGTAACTTGAAGAACGCCAGCTCCAAGAAGGAAGAACTCAACCGCATCTTGCCAGTTCTCTATTCCACCTATTCCGGAAATTGGTACATCTTTAAGTTCTGGACAAGAATGAATTTCATGAATAAAACGAAGGGCGATGGGCTTCACTGCTTTTCCTGAATATCCAGATACTGGAGATTTTCCCGCGACTGAAGGAACAGGAACAAAACTATCGACATCGATATTTATAATTGATTTAACAGTATTAATTGCTGCAATTCCATCCGCCCCGCCTTCGATCGACGCTAATGAAGATGGAATCATCGAAGCTTGATTCGGTGTCATCTTCGATAAGATCGGAAGCTTACTTCCGCGACGCACGGCTTGACAATATTTTTTAACTAATTCAGGATTTACTCCAACATCACTTCCCATCGCGTGAGAAGTCATTTGTGGACATGAGAAGTTACACTCAATCATATCGGCTTTTGCTTCAGTGACGAGCCGCGCTAAGTCTTCCCATTCTTTTTCGTTTTGTCCCATGATTGAGGCAATTATAACTTTATTAGGATAATTTTCTTTTAAACGCTTAATAGCGCGGAGATTTTCTTCAAGAGGATGTTCGGCAATTTGTTCAAGATTTCTAAATCCGACGAACGATGTTCCCTCTTTGCGAAGATTATCAAAACGAGGTGAAACTTCATTAGCGATGAAAAATCCTATTGTTTTAAATACTACTCCACCCCAACCTTCATCGAGGCATTTAGCGCACATTTCGTAGCAATTTCCAACTGGTGAAGAGGAAAGAACGAAGGGATTTTCAAAGTGAACTCCTAAAAAGTCTAACGAGATATCAACATTCTTAACCATTTTGCTTTTCCTCCAAAAACTTCATGACTTCTATAGCCGCTTCTTTTCCCTTCTTTATCGCGCTAACAACTGTTTTATCGCCATCGGTTATATCTCCACAAGCGAATAAACCTTTGATTTCAGTTTGATAATTCTTAACGGGAAGATTATCTTTATCAAATTCTATATTAAGTGGAAGTTCAGATGGCTTTTGTCCGATGGCTAAAACTATTTTATCAGCCTGATAATTTAAAGTGATATTTTCATTAGATCCAACAAATGTTACTTTGTTTTCGTGGACCTCTTTAACATTAAAGCCAGTAATGACTGAAACATTTTCTTCTAGTGCTTCGCTAAATTCTTTCTTTGAAGCTGGAAGATGTTCTTTGTCTTCTCTTACAACACATGTAACTTCTTTTACCCCTAATACTTTAGCAGTAGTTGCTACATCCATTGCAACATCTCCACCACCGATAACCAATATATTATCAGGAAGAGCGACTTTGCCGTCACAATTTTTAACTCTACTTAAAAAGTCGACAGCAGTTTCGACATATGGATTATTTAAAAACGCTGGTATCATTCTTGGACTATCGTAACCAGTAGCTAAAATGATAGCTTTAAATCCCTCAACGAAAAGTGAATCTAAAGATATGTCTTTTCCAAACTCTTGTTCATAAACGATTTTAACTCCTAGATCGAGAGTGTGTTTGATTTCTTTTTCAACAACTTCATTAGGAAGACGGTAAGAAGGAATGCCATAAGTAAGATATCCACCAGCCTTTTTATGTTTTTCAAATATTGTTACTTGATAGCCGTTTCGTGCTAAAAAGTTTGCAGCCGTTAATCCCGCGGGGCCTGAACCAATAATAGCAACTCTATCTTTCTTTTCTTTCGCTGGCTCTAGTGCCTTATAAGAAGAAGACTCTTCATAATCAGTGATGAATCTTTGAAGTGCACCGATATCAATCGGTCGATCAAGTCCAGCTCGAATACAACCTTTTTGACAGTATTTCTCCGTTGGACAAACGCGAGCACAAATACCACCTAAGGGATTATTTATGCGTATTACATCGATCGCGCCATCGTAATTTAAAAACCGAATCGAACGAATAAACTTCGCTGGATCAGTTTGGGCTGGACACGCCTTTGAGCAAGGAGCGTCGAGGCACAAAAGGCAACGAGCAGCTTCTTCCTGCGCTAAAAGAGGCGTCAAACCTTCCTTTTCTTTTAAATATTCTTTCAATTTACCCACCTCCTAGGGAAGTTAATTATAGCATGATAATAAAACCTTTGAAAGTGCTTTTTTGAATAGTTAAAAGTCTAAAATTAAAATTTCTTGCAAATATATAAAGTTAGAATTATAATAGTCAACGACATTTAAGCAATATTATTTATAGGAGACAATATGGATTTAAACAGCAAAAAAGTCTCTTCTTCTGTGCAAATATATGCTTTAGGCGGTCTTGGTGAGGTCGGAAAGAATACTTATTGTATCGAAAATGATAACTCACTATTAATAATTGATGCCGGCATTATGTTTCCTGAGGAAGATTATCCTGGGGTTGACTATGTTATTCCTGATTATACACATTTGCGGGAAAACCAAAGTAAGATTAAGGCTTTAATCATCACCCACGGGCACGAGGATCACATCGGAGCGATTCCGTTCCTTTTAATGCAGGTAAAGATACCTGTTATTTATGCTTCAAAACTTGCCGGAGCTTTAATTCGCAATAAACTTGAAGAACACCACTTAAAGAAAGCAGTAAAAATTGTTGAATTTGATGATGATACAATTATTCACGCTGGTGATTTTGATGTTGAATTTTTCCATGTCACCCACTCCATTCCCGATTCATTTGGTATGTATATTACAACTCCTCAAGGAACAATCCTTCATACTGGAGACTTTAAAATTGATTTAACTCCAGTTGACCGCGATTTTGATATTGCCAAGCTCGTTCATTTCGGTGATCGAGGAATCGATTTACTTTTAGCTGATTCGACTAACGCTGATAAAGAAGGCTATACCCAATCAGAAAAATCTGTTATTAAATCCATCTATGATGTTTTTCATCACGCAACAGGAAGACTTATTATCTCAACATTCTCGAGCAATCTCTCGCGCATTCAGCAAATAATTGATGCTGCTATTCATTTTGACCGCAAACTTTGTATCTTTGGACGTTCAATGGAATCTAATATTCAAAGTGCTCGAGACTTTGGTTATATAAAAATTCCTGATTCATATATAATTCCTGCTGATAAAATTAAAACTGTTAAAAATAATGAATTATTAATCCTTTGTACTGGAAGTCAAGGTGAACCGATGGCAGCATTAAGTAGAATAGCTAGCGGTGAGCACCGCTCGATTCACATTCAACCTGGTGATACAGTAGTTTTCTCTTCTTCACCAATTCCAGGTAACTCCGTTTCTATAAATAAAGTTGTTAATCAACTTATTAAATGCGGAGCTGATGTTTTAGTAAATTCAATATTCTATAATCTTCACGCTTCTGGTCACCCTTGTAAACAAGAACTAAGATTGATTCAAAAATTTGCTCGACCATCTTACTTTATGCCGATTCACGGCGAATTTCATATGTTAAAGCAACACGCTGAAGTTGCAATAGAACTTGGTATGCCCAAAGACCACACCTTTATTTTAGGTAATGGTGATTGTTTAAGAATGTTTTCCCATCAAATAGTTGAAGGAACTCCAGTCCATGCTGACGCTATATATATTGATGGAAATAATATTAATGGCGTATCTAATTCAGTCATTAATGACCGTAAAGTCATATCAAATTGTGGTTTGATATCTTTCTTAATAGCTATTGATCAAAAAAAGTCTCAAACTTTCTTTACACCTCGCTTTAAAACATATGGAATTATGCTTGGTAGCGGAAAAGGTAGTTTAATTCAAAAATTACCACAGATTCTAGAAACTGAACTTAATAAAAGACTTAACGCTACTACCAAGAAAGAACAAATTCAAGACATGGTTAGAATTATTTGTAACCACGCTTTTGAACGCGAGAAGATTAGACATCCAGCAGTGATTTCTAATGTCTTATTTATAAAATGAAAAAATTAATACTAGCTTCAAAATCTCCACGACGAAAAGAACTTCTTTCTTCTATTTATAATGGAGATTTTTTAATCGTTCCAAGCGATATTGATGAAGAAGCAATATTAAGCACTGGTTTAGAAGACAAGGTGGTTAAAATTGCTTTAGCAAAACTTAAAAAAGTTCAAGAAGAATATCCTAATTCTATTATAATTGCTTCTGATACTATCGTGGTTTTTAATAATAAGCCACTAGGAAAGCCAAAAGATGAAGTTCATGCATTTAACATGCTAAAAGAATTATCTGGAAAATATCACGAAGTATTTACTTCCTACGCTATTTCTTCTTTAAACGGTGAAATTTTTTCTGGCTTAACAAAGTCAAAAGTATATATTGAATTTTTGACTGATGAAGAGATTAAAAATTATCTTAACCTATATAAACCATATGACAAAGCTGGAAGTTATGGAATTCAAGATGCTGGCTTAAAAGCTGAAGTAATTGAAGGAAGAAAAGATATTGTGATGGGCTTTCCCACATTAGAAGTTGAAACTATTCTTAAAGAACTTCATATAATAACAAAGTAAAGTTCCCTAGCATATTTATATGTAGGAGGCTTTTATATGAATAACTCTTATCCTTATCGCTTTTTCCAAGGGCCTTTATTACCTTTTGTCGGTGGACTATTAGTTGGTGGTATTTTTTCACCAAAAGGAAATAATAACAATTTCCAACCTCAACCTTTTTATCCACAAAATCAACCAACAATGAACCAACCACCAATGAATATGTATCCTCAACCATTGCCACCGGTTCAATATATTTATCCACCATACTATCCTTACCCACCAACAAGTGATTCAATTTACGTATTAAATGACCCTTCATTTATAAACATTCCAACCAATCAAAATATGTAATTCATTTTTTTCTTGCTTGCTGATTTTTCTTAAAAATGATACAATTATAACAGTGAGGGAGATATGAATAGGACATCAAAAAAGGTCGAAAAGGCTTATGAATTGGCTAAAGAATATTACAAAGATATTTTATTAGATGATGGTAGTAAATATTTCGATTATGTAGAAAATGTATATAATATTTCTCGTAGTGAAAACGAAAAAATTGTTACACTTTTAATGGGAACGATTAAATACAACATCTTAACTCCACATGATCTCTTATTTAATTTTGGACCAACAGTTCGAGATGCGGTAATCACACTAACTCCTCTTGCAGATGAATCCTACCCAGATTATTTACTACGAATTAAAACAAATCCAATTTCTAGAGCTGTGAAAATTGCTGAGAACAGTTACTTAGTAAACAAAAACGACATCTCGAAAGAAGAATTTGATAAACAACTAGACGTTCTTATTTCGTAAATTATCAAATATCAATCTGTACAAATGTGCCGATTTTTTTGTGCCATCTCCC
>DNJQ01000102.1 GCA_003497225.1 Bacillota bacterium
TTTCCACTTTTTGATATAGAAATTAAACCAAATAATTTTAATATTAAGTCTTTTCCTATTCATATAACTTGTCCTAAAAAAGGTGATGTTATTTCAACTAATATTAAGCAAAACGATGCAATTAATTTCATCAAAAAAATGAAAGTACCATCTTATCTAAGACCTTTTTATCCAGTGATTAAAGACAATGAAAATAAGATTATCTATATTCCCTACTATAACGATATTCTGGAAGAAAAAATACCGATTAAATTAAAACTACATTAAGGGTGAAAGAAGACGGAAGATATTTTCTGCAAGTTTATCCTTTAAAGATCTTTTCATATATTCTTCATATGTTAATAAGCGGCTCTTTTTCATATCTTCTTTAAATATTTCACTGCACTTTTTACCAGCATCAACATCATACATAAAGGCATTAACTTCAAAATTTAAAGAGAAAGATCTTTCATCTAAATTAGCTGTACCAATAGTAGAAATAAAATCATCAGCTACAATCATTTTGGCGTGAATAAATCCCGGATAAAGATATACTTCTATTCCTGCTTTAAGAATATCCTCTAAATAAGATAAAGTTACATGATAAACAATCTTTTTATCTGGGACACCAGGAATCATAAGTTTTACATCAACTCCGGCTTTCTTGCTCACAATTAAAGCATCGATGAAACTGCGGTCAGGAATGAAATAAGGTGTTTGTAAATATAAACTCTTTTTAGCAATGCCAACCATCTTTAAATATGCTTGTTTTATTTCGCCTTGATTTAAATCAGGACCAGATGAAACTATTTGAATAGGTAAAACATTCTTTTTTACTGGATAAGGAAAATATTTGTCACTATTATTAAATATATCTTCAAAATTTCTTTTTACCTTTCCACGAAGTTTAGCTCCGCAGTAGTCCTGAAAGAAGCGTATTTGTAGCATACTAACTGCTTCACCAACAATTCTTAAATGAGTATCACGCCAAGGTTTAATCTTTTTGTCTTGGCCTAAATAATCTACTCCAATATTCATTCCACCAACGTAGCCAATTTTACCATCTATTACAACGATTTTTCGGTGGTTACGGTAAGCAAAATTGTGATTGATTAAAGTGAAACGCGATGGGAAGAAGGGTTGAACAATTCCACCAGCTTTAATAAACTTTTTTAAAAAGCGATAAGTAGTATGAGGATTTGCTGAATCATCAAATACTAAAATAACCTCTACTCCTTCCTTAGCTTTTTCGGTCATCACATTTAAAAACCTTTTCCCCGCATCATCCTTTTTAAACAAATAATAAAGGACATTGATGGAGTGTTTAGCATTTTTAAAATCCTCTAATTGCCTTTCATACATGTCCTTAGCATCAGTAAATATTTCTATATCATTAAAAGATGTACATGGAAATCCATTGTTCTCATTTAAAGCTATCATTTGATCTACTTCATCCATCGTGCTTTTATAGTGAACTAAATACCCTAAATCAAATTGTTGTCTAACATTTTTATCCGAAATATTTTTATGTTTCGCCCAGTTTCTTCGATTAAACCTCGGTCCTTTTCCAATCATAAAATAAAGTAGCCAAGGTATTACTGGTATAGCAAAAAAAGCGAAGATCCAGGGAAGGGCCACTCTTGTTTCTTTTCTTTCGAGAAAAAGAACTGAGATAGTCATTAAAACATTAACGACATAAAATACTATAACGCATATAGTAAAAACGCTCATTTTCCTTTTTTAAACTCCACAGTCTCTAAAATTTGTAAATCATATTGATGAGCAAATCTCACCGCTAAACAGTTAGCTTCATCATCACCGATTTGATTTGGGGCATGAGCATCTAAACCGAAGACGAACCTCGCGCCCATCTTCCTAGCTAAAACGAAAAACTCAGGATTAGGATATAGGTATCTTTTTTTATCTCCTATTTGTTTTTTACCGTTCCTTATTCCACCAATATTGATTTCAAGCGGTATATCATAAAGAATAGATGCTTCGATTAAATCCGCCGCAACTTTCATGACGTCCCGGTCAAAGATGGGAAGAGATGACATAAAATAATCGGGGTGAGCAAAGATTGAAAAACACATCGTTTTCATCGCTGCTATCGCGGTATCGCGGTAAGCATATATCGATGAAACTGTTGGTTGTCCAAAATGAGTTATAATCTGCCGATGATTATTCATCATCGAATGATTTCCTAAAATTAAATATTCTGCATCATTACATGCGAGTATTTCTTTAAAATAAGGAAAATAATATGCGAAGCCCTCCGCTTCAAGTCCACGAAAAATCTTTATTTGTCCTTCAAATTTTTTCTTTAATTTATCAATTGAATCGACATAATCACGGAAGCAAGAATATTCTCCTCTTATAGCTGGCTCAGAAAAATCAGGAAGCATGATGTGGTCAGAAAAACCAATCCCTTGCATGCCATTAGCTAAGGCTTCAAGTACATAATCTTCATCTTCACCAATCGCATGATTACAGCGATATGTGTGGGTATGATAATTATACTTTAGCATCTTTGCTCCTTTCAAAATCGTACTCAACACTTTCTAGATAAAGTCCTTGAGCAGGAACTTTATATCTCTTCTTTTCTCTAATGTGAGTACTAAGTCTTTCTATTATATCATTTTCTTCTACTTTTCCCCAAGCATACTCAAGCATCGAGGCAACAATATAGCGCACTTGGTAGCGCAAAAACTTTCTGCCACTAATGCGAATTTCAATCTCATCCTCAGTATTTTTAATAGATATATTATCAACTGTTAAAACTGTATTTTCTTTTTCGTCATCTTCCGAAGAAAAAGAATAAAAATCATGTGTTCCTAAAAAGATATCTTTGATATGATTGAGTTTTTTAATATCAACCTTAAAAATAGGATGAAAAGTATAATTCGCTTTAAATGGCGAAGGAATAGAACTTATATCAATTCGATATAAATAAGTCTTTTTAATCGCATCATAACGGCACGAAAAATCTTCATAGACTTCCTTTGTTTCGTAAACTCGAATATCTTTAGGTAATAATCTATTTAAAACATAAACCAATTTATTTTCCTTAACCTTTTCGGATGATACTTTATAATTTCCACCCATATATAAACCATGAACATTTCGGTCTAAACGGCTACAGCAACTAAACTTAATTTTTTCATCATAAATAGATGAAAGAACATCCTCAAAAACTTGTTGAACAGTAGGAAGGTTCTTTTGCTTTTGTGTTCCATAATAATTAGTGCCATCGAAGGCGAAAGTCAACATGTAGTTTTTCATTTAAATAAATCTAAAAACATTTGGAAGAAATCGTATTTTCCTCCTAAAACCGCTAAAGCAATAGATCCACCGAAGATAACAAGGAAGAATAAAAGCCACAAAGTATCCGATATTCTCCAGTTCTTTCTACGGAACTTAGTTCTTTTTGCTTTAGGATCATATCCTCGACATTCCATAGCAATTGCTAAATCTCCACTTCTCATAAGGGCTGACGAAAATAAGGGAATAATTAATGAAGTTATGGATTTGATCTTCTCTTTTAATTTTCCTTCTTTAAAATCAACACCACGCGAAGCTTGTGCTCGCATTAATCTTTCCGTATCTTCTGTTAAAGTTGGAATAAAACGAAGTGCTAAAGCTAGTATCATAGCAAATGAAGAAACAGGAACTTTAATCCACTTTAACGGCGTAAGTAAAAACTCTAAACCGAAAGTCATATCCATCGGAGATGTAGTTGCCGTAAGAATTGAAGTAATCATTAGCATTAAAAATAATCTAAAAACGATATAAAGCGTATTATATATTGAACTATAATACACTTTAAAATCACCGATTAAAAAGTAATCTCCGCCTTTAGTCGGAATTAATACATTAAACAGCAAGATGAATATCATCATAAACCACATCGCCTTTATTGCCCTTAATACTCCTAAAAAGGAAACTTTACCAATTATCATAGCGACAACTAACCCTAAGAATATTAATCCATAAATAATGAAATTTAACGGCACTGAGCCGTAACCTAAAAATACTGCAACCATTAAAGATACTAAAGCGATGATTTTAACTCGAGCGTCGAGACGATGCATCGGAGTATTATAAGGACGATACCTACCCATAGCAAAGTTTCTCATTTTGTTTCTCCTTTGCTTTTAGCTATTTCACTAGCTAACGATGGTAAATCAGAAATATTCTTTAAATCGAGATTTAAACCATTATCGATTAGTTCACGAGCTACTTTAAAAACTAGTGGTGGTTCAATTGCCACAGTATTTAAAAACTCCTGATCTTGGAATAGTTCTAAAGGTGTAACGAAACGTTTCACTTCACCTTTATCCATAACTATTACTTTTTCCGCGTATTTTAAAACTATATCCATATTGTGAGTTACTAAAATGACATTAGTTCCATTTTGATGAATCTTTAAAAATAAATCCATCATCTCTTTTTCTCCTAGTGGATCTAGTCCAGCTGTTGGTTCATCTAAAACTAAAATCTTTGGTTTTAATGCAATTATTCCAGCTATTGCTACTCTTCTTTTTTCTCCACCACTTAGTTCAAATGGAGCTCTATTATAATAACTTTCATCAATTCCAACTAGATTTAAACTATCTTTAGCTATTTGAATCGCTTCTTCTTCTTTTATTCCAAAATTACGAGGACCAAAAGCGACATCTTTTAAAACATCTTTTTCAAATAATTGATACTCTGGAAATTGAAAGACAAGTCCAACATGTGAGCGGAGCTTCTTCACGCCCTTTTTCTTCTTCTTTTGAAGCTTCTTATTATTTCCATCGATGAAGTGCTCATCGATTCTAATCGTTCCTTTACTTGGCCAAAGCAATGCATTTAAGTGTTGAACTAAAGTGCTTTTACCTGATCCTGTTTCTCCGATAAGCGCATAAAAATAGTTCTCTCCGATTTCAAGGTTAATATCCTTTAAAGCGTGAGCGACAAACGGCGTATTAGGATTATAATCATAAAACAAATTCTCTATTTTTATCGGCATAATAACCTCACTAAACTACTAATATCATCAACTCCAGTAATATCTATTCCATATTTTTGAAGTTCATCCTGAAGTCTTTGAAAAAATGGAATATCTAGCTTTATATTCTTTAGCGTTTCAAAATCAGCAAATACTTCCTTTGGACTTCCAATCTTAACTATTTTTCCGTGATTTAATACTATGACTTCATCTGATTGATAAGCCTCTTCAATATCATGAGTAATAGAAATAATTGTTAATTCAGGATTTTCTTCACGCATCATTTTAATTAGACGTGTTATTTCTCTTTTTCCTTTAGGATCAAGCATGGAAGTTGCTTCATCTAAAACTAAGATTTTTGGATGACGAACTAAAGTTCCAGCAATAGCAACACGCTGCTTTTGCCCACCAGAAAGTGCTGAAGGTTCACGGTCAAGAAATTCGTGCATACCAACTTTAGTTGAATATTCCTCAATAAGTTTTTCCATTTCACTAGCTGGAACACAATCGTTTTCAAGTCCAAAAGCTATATCATCTTTAACTGTGGCACCGATAAATTGATTATCTGGATTTTGAAAAACCATGCCTATTTGATGTTGAATACGAGAATAATTTTCATAAGTCATTTTTTCTCCAAAGATATATATTCCACTCTCTTTAACACTAGTTGCACATGGTTCTAAGATTCCACAAAGAAGTTTAGCTAATGTACTTTTACCTGAACCATTATGTCCGATAATTGTTACATAACTACCAGGATTAATAGTAAATGAAATATCACTAACCGTATAATTCCCGTTAGCCTTTTCGCTTTCATCATAGTAGAAAAAAACATGCTCAAATTTAACTGCTGTGCCTTTAGCAAAGTCATCAATTACAGGAACATCCTTTTTCTTGGAATTCTTCTTCATTTATTCTTTTTCCTCTGTCCCTTTTTCAAATTATAGTCAGGATCATACTTTTTCTTTTTGACAAAATAACTGATAATAGCATAAAGATAAAAAGCAACTAGTGCTGCCCCTAAAATAGATGCAAAAGTAATAATAACAATGTTTCTAACTTTTTCACTTGCGTTAGCTATGGTATACATAATTCCTAGTACCATAGCAAAACACGCTAAAATAGCAAAAGTTCCAAATATCAATCTTTTTCTTAGTTTCTTTGCTGAAAGTTCATCATCGTAATTACTCATTTTCCATCTCCTCAAATGTAAAATTTAACACTCTTCCTTGATAATGCGTCATTTTTATTTTGGCCATTTCAAACATTTTTCTACTAGCAATTGATGAATTTGTACCATGATATTTATCAGATAAATAAACGATTTCTTTTATTCCCGATTGAATAATTGCTTTTGCACATTCATTACATGGAAATAAAGTAACATATAAACGTGATCCAGAAAGATCGTGATTAGAATTTAATATTGCATTAAGTTCAGCGTGACAAACATAAGGATATTTTGTTTCTAGTTCTTCACCATCTTTTCCCCACGGAATAACTTTATCATCTATTCCTATTGGCATTCCGTTATATCCCAAAGATAAGACCTTTTTTTGTTGAGAAACAATACAAGCCCCAACTTTTGTAGAAGGATCTTTACTACGTTGAGCACTTAATAAAGCTATCCCCATAAAATATTCATCCCACGATATGTATCCATTATTTTTCATATTTACCACCAACTTATAGATTATATAGTATTATAAAGATATATGCAAATGTAAATGACGCTGCTAGAAGCAGCTTACCTAGATTAGAAACTTAGTCAGCAAAAAATTTGTTTGCGTAAAATCATGGAGGTTATTCGTTACTAGGTTCAAAAAATGTTGATGGAATTATTATGATTTGTTATACTTATGTTGCGTTAAAAATTTAGAGCGGCAAACATTAATGCAAAAGTCCTTTCTTGTTTGCCGCTTTAAGTTTAGAGAGGATTTTTTTGTGCCATCTCCCCTACTTCCTACAAC
>DNJQ01000045.1:0-1004 GCA_003497225.1 Bacillota bacterium
AGGGATATTAAGCTTTTCTAAGGTTTTAGAAACGCTATGAATATAATATTCATTCTCTTTTATTAAGGGATTATAAATAAGAAGAAAATTTAGCTTTTTAATTCTTTCATCACTTTTTAATGCTTCAAGAATTTTCTTTTTAGCTTCAATACCTTTAATCTCCATCACTTTCCTCCATCTTTACAGCCGCTGGTACTTTAGGAAGTCCAGGCATAGTTAATATAGATCCGGTAATAGGAACTAAAAATCTTGCTCCAGTAGAAAGATTAATTCTTTTAACATGTAAGGTGTGGTTTTCTGGAACATTCATAAGTTTAGCGTTATCAGATAAAGATTGTGGAGTCTTAGCTATACAGACATAAAAGTCATTATATCCACGCTTTTCATACTCTTTAATCTGTTCTTCTGCTAATTCAGAATATTCAACACTTCCGGCGCGGTAAATATTTTTAGCAATCTTTTCAATTTTAGTTTTAATACTATCATTCATGTTATAGGTGAAGTTAAGCTTAGTTTCTTTGCTATTTTCTAAAACAGAAAGAACTTTCCTAGCTAATTCAATACATCCTTCTTGTCCTTTAATAAAGCCATCAGTGAAGGCGAAAGGATAAGAGTTTTCTTTACACCAGGCTTTTAAAGTTTCTATTTCATTAGGAGTATCACTTTCAAAGTGATTTATAGCAATAACTACATCCTTATTAAAGTTTTTCATGTTCTCAACATGAACTTTTAAATTACTAAAACCACGCTTTAAGGCTTCAATATCTTCTTTAACTAAATCTTCTGCTCCACCGTGATTTTTTAAAGCCCTAATAGTTGCTACAACTACGATGGCATCTGGATTTAAATCACCAACACGGCATTTTATATCTAAAAACTTCTCGGCTCCAAGATCACTTCCAAATCCCGCCTCAGTAACTACATAATCTGCTAGTGATAAAGCAGTTTTAGTAGCAATAACTGAATTACATCCATGAGCGATATTAGCAAATGGACCACCATGA
>DNJQ01000045.1:1293-4658 GCA_003497225.1 Bacillota bacterium
ATTAGCAAATGGACCACCATGAACAATAGCCGGTGTTCCATAAAGTGTTTGAACTAGGTTTGGTTTTAAAGCATCTTTCATTAACTTCATAACAGCATTAGTAATACGAAGATCTTTAACTTTAATAGGTTCACCATCATAATTATAAGCAACTGTAATTGCATTAAGTCTATTAATAAAGTCTTCTTTATCATTACATAAACATAATACTGCCATAAGTTCAGTAGCAACAGTGATATTAAATCCGTCTTCACGGACAACACCGTTATTTTTTCCCTGCGCTACAGTAATAACTCTAAGTGCGCGATCATTCATATCCATGCAACGTTTAAATACCACACGATTAGGATCAATATTTAATTCATTACCCTGAAAAATATGATTATCAATAATTGCACATATAAGGTTATTTGCTGAAGTTAATGCGTGCATATCACCTGTAAAATGAAGATTTATATCTTCAGAAGGAACAATACTTACTTTTCCTCCACCAGTTGCCCCACCTTTAATACCAAATACTGGTCCTAAAGATGGTTCACGTAAAGCTAAACATACCTTTTTATTTAAACCTGCTAAACCATCTGCTAAAGCTATAGAACAAGTAGTTTTTCCTTCCCCAGCCTTAGTAGGAGTTATAGCAGTAACTAAAATAAGTTTACCTCTTTTTTTAAATTCTTTATTATAAACGATTTTTCCTTTATCTTTACCATAAGGTTCAAATTCATCCTCACTTAAACCTAAAGAATTAGCTACATCAAATATATTTTTTGTCATTTCTATCACCTAGTAGTAATTATATCTTTAAGCCCTAGACAAAGCAACAGAAATATACTTTATCATCTTCACAAGACTACATTTATAGACTTTTGCATCGTATAAAAAAAGACTTCGATTTCTCGAAGTCTCATACCAGGTATCCCGTTGACAACAGGTCTCTAGGCGTTCGGACTGGCCCCACTACAATGATCCTGACTCAGCCGGTACCATGTAGCTAGTTGCTAATACGCATGTTCACAACTTTTCCGCAATAAAAAATATATATTAAACCACATAATATGTCAAGATTTTAATCTATTTTGTATTATAGCAATTTATAATACTGGAACAAAATTTACGCTAATTTAAATTCTTATCTTGATAGTTCCTTGAGTTTACTTTTTAAAACTTGGTATGATTTTTCAATATCATCAATTTCCATTACAGCTTTTTCCATAGGACAAATATCCGTGCCATCGCGGTTAATTATCTTTTCTGTTAGAGTTTCGTATTCGTAGATGATACCATACTTTTCTAAAGTGTTTTTACCATTTAAAGAAAGTGTTTTTGCAAAGACTTTAATAATCCCACTTTTTATAAATAATATTGCCGCCGCTTTACCAACAATTAAATCAGCAGCGGAATATCCTTTAAGATCTACATCACTTTCAATAAAATCCATCATAGGTGAAATACCTTTTTTATTGCTATAAAGACACTTACCATTTTTACAAAGGCAAATAGTATGCCCTTCAAGATTATTTTTTGCTGTTTGTAAATCAGTCATTTTTATCTCTATTCAAAAGTAGTTTTAAACCCATTACCATAAATGGAACGAGTACTGCCTGAAGTACCATTCCTAAAAGTCCTGTTTGAATTTGTGACCAAATAAGTTCTGGTGTAAATGGTGTTACTGATTGGAAGATAAGTACAAGTAACATAAATGTTGCTCTACCAGATACCTGTGCTAAAAGCACAGCAGGGAACGCCATCCAACCATTCTCTGTTATCTTCTTAGAAAATAAACCAGATACTAGTGCAAATACACTAAGTTCAGCAACCATAAATGGAAGTCTTGCTAAAGCTGGCATAGGATTATTAAAAGCGGATGTAATTAAAAAACTTACAATTGGTGAAGCTAAACCAATACCGAGTCCCCACTTCCAACCTAGAAGGCATCCTCCTAAAAGAACTGGCAAGTACATGGGGAGCCACTTAACACCACCTGGTTGTCCTAAGGCAAGGTGAACAAGTTGAGGTAGAATTACCGCAAGTGCGACAATTCCTACTGAAATAAGACTTTTAATTGTAATCTTTAATTTCAAAGATACATTCTTTCTTACTAATACATTTTCAATCATAATTAATCTCCTTTCACAAATTATTCGGTTATTACCTTTCAAACTCCTTTGCAACTTTCTTTAATAAATCACGTATGGGTAAATGTTGTGGGCAAGATTTTTCACACTTTCCGCATTTTATACAATCTGATGCCTTTCCACCTTTATTAGTATGAATATCGTAATAATAATCAGCATTCCAATCGTGATAGATATTCTTAGTATTCATACATGCAAATAGATCTGGAATAGAAATCTTTTTCGGGCAACCATCAGTGCAGTAACGACAAGCGGTGCAATGGATTAAGTTCATACTTTTAAACACATTGCATACATTTTGAACAGCTTCCATTTCTTTATCATTAAGCGGTTTAAAATTTTTCATATAAGAAATATTGTCGTTCATCTGTTTTAAATCACTCATTCCTGATAGAACCATAAATACACCTTCGCACCCAGCGGCAAAACGAATTGCATAACTCGCTGCACTTGCGTTACCTAGTTTTTCAAAATACTTTTTTGCTTCTTCAGGAAGTTTAACTAGATTTCCACCTTTTACAGGTTCCATTACTATAACAGGCTTATTATATTTACGGCAAACCTCTAAACACTTTCGAGACTGTATAGCAGGATCATCGTAATCAACATAATTAAGCTGAATTTGTACGACTTCGATTTGAGGATATTCAATTAGAATTTGTTCTAAAACTTCTGCAGTATCATGGAAAGATATTCCAAAATGTCTTATCTTACCTTCAGCTTTAAGTTCCAGCGTTTGTTCATAAGCGCGACAGCGTTTAAAATGAACATAGTTTTCCTTTCCTTGCGAGTGCATAAGATAAAAATCAAAGTATTTTACACCGCATATTTTAAGTTGACTTTCAAAGAACGGACGAACATCCGCTTCAGTTTTAAAACAAAAATTTGTTAACTTATTCGTGAAAATATATTGATCTCTTGGATAGCGAGATACTAGACAATCACGTAAAGCAATTTCACTTTTTCCTTGTATATATCCGTGAGCTGTATCGAAATAATTAAAGCCGTTGGCCATAAATACATCAATCATTTTATTGAATTCTTCATAATCAACATCGTTATCCTTCATCGGCAAACGCATACAACCGAATCCAAAGTTTTTATGAACATTATCAAACATCGATTACACCCCCTGATCCTTGTAGTGTTCATATTTTAACCTTTTCTAAAAAATAGAGCAATGTTGATTTCTTTGTCACACACATTCATATTAAAAAATCCGCCATCTCC